>DAOULO010000099.1:0-10349 GCA_034420195.1 Dehalococcoidales bacterium | reverse complement strand
GGCTAGCCCCCCGACCCCCTTGTCAGGTCTATTTTCCCGTAGCCTTAGGGCGGCTAGGGTACGTAGATGGTGGTGCCTTCCTCCGCCGAGATGGGCAGCGAGAACTCGTCGTAGGTCAGGGTGGCGCGGCAGAGGACGTCACCGGCGGTCACGCCGACTACGGTAACCGTGAAGGTGACGGTAGTGCCGGCGTCCAGGGTAGCCAGCGGCGCGTAGGTGACCGTCTGGCCGCTGACGGTGGCCGCCGAAGGCCCGGTGGAGATGACGTAGCTGACGCTGCCGGGCAGCTCAACGGACAGGCCGGCATTGTGGATGGCAATCAGGCCCTGGTTGGTGACGGTGATTTGGTAGATGGTCGTGCTGCCGACGGCCAGCGGGTCGACCGTATCCGTTACCTGCATGGTGACACCACTCTTGGCGGTGACTTCGCCGGAGGCCGTGGCCGTATCCGAGACACCTTCGGCGCAGGTGGCGGCCGCGGTGTTGGTGAAGGTACCCACGGCGTTGCCCAGGCAGGTGAGGGTTATCGTCTGGCTGGCGCCGACGGCCAGGTTGCCCAGGTTCCAGGTGACCGTCTTACCGGCGACCGTACCGGCCGGTGTTGACGATGTGTAGGTCAGGTTGGTCGGGATGGTATCGGTGACCGTTACGTTGGTGAGGTCAACATCGCCGCTGTTGGTCACGGTGATGGTGAAGTCGCCGCTCTCGTTGACGTAGATCAGGGTGAAACCGGTCTTGGTGATGGTAATCGCGGGTGTCGGCGGTGGTGGCGGCGGGGTGACTTCGGTATCGGCGGTGGCCTGAACCGTGGCCGCCTCCGGGGACGTGGCCTCGGCGAGATTGGTCCAGGTGCCGATGTCATCGGCGTTGATGGTCAGGCTCACCGTGGTGGTGGCACCGACGGCCAGCGTGCCGACGTTCCAGGTGACCGTCTTAACGGAAACGGCGCCCGCCGGGGTGGAGGTGGCGTAGCTCATGCCGGTGGGGATGGTATCGGTGATGACCGTGTTGGGAGCGGGCGAGTTGCCGGTGTTGGTGACGGTGATGGTGTAGGTGGCCTGGTCACCCTGCTCCACGGAGGCCGTACCGGTCTTGGTGATGTCGAGGATGGCCTGGCCGGTGACCTCAATAGCCGCCGTGGCGACAGCCCTGTCCCCCTCCAGGCTGATGGCGGTAGCGGTGTTGGTCCAGACACCCTTCTGCACGGCCGAGAAGGTGACCCTGATGCGGCTGATGGAGCCGCTGGCCATGTTGCCCAGGTTCCAGGTGATGGCCGGGCCGACGATGGTGCCGGGGGCCGAGGAGCTGATGTAGGTGAGCCCGTTGGGGATATCGTCGGTGACGGTAACTCCGGTGGCACTCTCAGCGCCGTTATTTATTACGGTGATGGTGAAGTCGACGGTACTGCCGATTTCAACACTGGCCGGGCCGAGCTTGGTGATGTTCAGCGAAGGCGATAGCCACCGCTTGACGGCATCGTGCTGGAAGAGCAATATGCCGCCCAGGCTGACCTCAATCTGGACGGTATTGTCGCCGGCCAGCGGGGTTATCTGCTGCAGGGTGACGGTGGCTTCGCCGGCGGCATCCGTCACCGAGGTTGTCGTGGTGACGGTGGCGCCCAGCCCCTGGAATCGGGCATTGGGGGTGTTATCGGTGATGGTCCAGGTGATGTCGTAGCCAGGCAGCGGGGTGCCGTCGGTGGCCTTGAAGACACTGACGGTCATGGGATGGTCGGTGCCAATCTTGTTGACGTCGTCGGCGGGCCAATCCACCGCCACATCAACCCAGTGTTTCACGGCGAATACCTTGTGTTGACTGGGGTCGGCGATGGCGGGGACAAAAGCGGTGATGTCCGTATCGCCTGCCCGCGTGGCCGTGATGGTGAGGGTGGCCTGGCCGTTGGCGTTGGTGGTCGAGATGCCGTAGAAATTATCGACCTTGGTGCCGTTGCCGACTTGGACGATATCACCCACCGCCGCCGGGAAGCGGTTGAGAATCCACTCAACCTGGGTATCGGCCACCGGGTCACCGGCGGCATCGGTTACCGTGGCGGTCAGGGTATGCTGCGTCCTGACGGGGTTGGTGTCTTCGACCGGCGTGAGGGTTACCGCGGTCGGAGTGTTGGCGGCCGTTGCCTTGGGTGCCGGCGAGGCTACCAGGTAGACCCCGGTAAAGATGAGGACGCCGCAGAGCAAGGCGACCGCCAGTGCATGGGGAAGCTTCTTAAAACGGTTCATAATGAAAACTCCTTTCAAAATATTTGGATTTCCCGGTTAGAAGCTGCTGACAGCTATATATCTGAATAAATACCCATAAATTCTGACAAAGCATTCAATAATATAATTTACCGGCGGTTTTGTCAACAATACCAACAGTAACGGAAGTTACCTTAAATACCCTTAAATACACATATGTTATAGTTTTTAACAGAAAATTAACCTAAATATGGCGCCCCGGCGGGCTTTTCCGCCGTGGTCACAATGGTATCAGGTGGGTTGACAAAAAGGGGAGTCGGCTTTATAATATACTTAGGCTTAAGCGAAATATTATAGGTAATGCAAATATTGCTGTGGGGGTAACTAACGCTATGGCCCGCAACCGCGAGGCGCTGGTAAGTGAAATCCTGAAGCTGTCCGGCGACATCTTCAATGCCGTACCCATTGCCATCCCGCCGGAGTGGCTTTCGCTGGAGCTGACGGTGGCCCAGCTGCGCCTGCTGCTGGTGCTGCACGCCCGCGGGCCCAGCCGGATGAGCGTCATCGCCGCCGAGCTGGACGCGGCCCTCTCCACGGCCACCGGCATCGCCGATAATCTGGTGAAGAAGGGCCTGGTGGCGCGCCAGACCGACCCCCAGGACCGCCGGCTGGTTATCGCGGCGCTGGCCCCGGCGGGGCAGGAGCTCATCAACAGGCTGTGGCTCTCCGGGCAGTTCCAGATGGGGCGCCTCCTCGATGGCCTGACGGTAACGCAGCTGGAGAAGGCCGCCGCGGTTGCCCGGATGCTCTACAAGAATGTATCCCGTCAGCCGGGTGGAGGTGATGCCGCATGAGGAAGATAGCCGAGACACTGGTGCGCTTCGTGGTGCGCCGCTCCTGGCTGTTCATTGTCCTGGCCGTGGCCCTCTCGGCGGCGGCGGTGCCTGGCATCACCAGCCTCAAGACGGATACCGGCTTCGATGCCCTGGTATCGCCCCAGTCTGCCATCGCCCAGGCCACGGCCCGCTATCAGGAGGAGTTCGGCGGGGAGCCCGTCACCGTCCTGCTCACCGGCCGCCTCGCCGACATCTTCTCACCGGCTGGTCTTTCTCTCCTGGCCGGGTTCCAGCAGCAGTTCGGTGCCGACGCGCGCTACCGCGCCATCGCCAGCCCCCTGGACGTATTCCAGGCGGCGCAGCTGGAGGCGGGTCTGCCCACCTACGACGACCCCGCCTTTATCACCTCCGTCCTCTACGACGCCGAGGGTAACATCAGCCCGGCGCTGGCCTCGCTCGTCCCCGATAAGTGGCACGCCCTGATTGTGGCCACGCCGCAGGGCGGTCTGAGCGACGCCGAGGAGCTTACGGCCACCCAGGATATTGAGGCCTATTTTACCAACCATTCCCTGGAGAATATCTATGTTTCGGTGGTCTCCTCGGCCAAGCTGGTGGACGCCATCAGCCAGAGTATCGGCGGCAACATCACCCTGCTGCTGGGGCTCTCCGTGCTGGTGATGATTCTCGTCCTCATGCTGCTCTTCCGGGTGCGCTGGCGGCTGCTCTCGCTGCTCATGGTGGGCCTGAGCGCCCTGTGGACTTTCGGGCTGATGGGCTACATGGGCGTGCCGGTGACGATGGCCACTATGGCGGTACTGCCCATCCTCATCGGCCTGGGCATAGATTTCTCCATCCAGTTCCACAACCGCTACCAGGAGGAGGTCACCCGCAGCCCCAGCGTTGCCCGGGCCATTGTTACCTCCGCCTCCCGGATGTTCCCGGTGGTGGGCATGGCGCTACTGGCCACCATCATCGGCTTCATCACCCTCTATATCTCCGAAGTCCCCATGATTAAGGACTTCGGCATGATGCTGGCCATCGGCATCGTCGTCAGCTTTATCGCCAGCCTCTTCCTCCTCCACGCCATCGTCCACCTGGGGGATAAGCGCGTGCCCATCAAGCGGCTCAAGGAGGCCTCGGTGGCGGCCAGCGGCCGCATCGAGCGCGTGCTGGGGCGGCTGGGAAAACTGGCCGTGAGCAATACCGGGTGGATTTTCGTGGTGGCGGTCGTCTTCGCCGTGGCCGGCGGCATCGTCGACCACTGGCTGCCGACGAATACCGACTACCAGGACCTCATGCCGCAGGACACTCCGGCCCTGGTGGAGCTCAGGGAGCTGCGCGATATTCTGGGTACCGGCGGCACGCTCAACTTCCTGGTGGAGGCCGATAGCGATATCGCCAGCCCGGAGATTTTGGACTGGCTGAATGATTACCAGACCGGGGCCCTGGCCAGCCACCCCGAGCTTATCGCCGCGGCCAGCCCGGCCACGCTGGTGACATCGGCCACCGGCGGCGTTGTTCCGCCCCAGGCGCAGATTGACGCCATCCTGTCCAATACCCCGGCGGCCTACCGCGAGAGCTTCCTCTCCGCCGACCGTATGACCGCCAGCGCCTCCTTCAGCGTGCGTTACCTGCCCATGGAGGAGATGCACGAGCTATTGCAGCAGCTTGAGGCCGAGACCAACCCGCCTCCGGGCGTGAGTATCGCGCCGGTGGGCAGCTTCGTGCTGGGGGCCAGCATCATCGATGCCATTATCGGCCAGCGCCTCACCATGAACTTAATCTGCCTGGGGGCCGTCTTTGTCGTGCTGCTGCTGGCCTATCGGCGCCTCGGCAATACTATCTTTACTATCGTCCCCGTCGGCGCCGTCATCGCCTGGTCGTCGCTGGATATGTACCTCATCGGCATCCCCCTCAACCCGCTCACGGCCATCCTGGGGGTGCTCGTCATCGGCATCTGCACCGAGTTCATGGTGCTGCTGCTGGGGCGCTACGAGGAGGAGAAGCGGCGGGGCCTGCCGCCGCGGGACGCCATGGTGACGGCCATCGCCAAGATAGGGCGGGCCATCGTCACCACCGCCCTGACGACGCTGGGGGGCTTCGGCGTGCTCATTGTCTCCAACTTCGTCATGATTCGCGATTTCGGTATCGCCACCGTTGTCGGCGTCTTCCTCTGCCTGGTGATTACCCTCACGGTCATGCCGGGGCTCATCGTCTGGTGGGACAATCTGAGGCAAAGACGGCGAGCCCGACCTTAACACCCCCATCCGAATTTATCGCTAACCTGTTATTCGCATCGTCAGGCGCAGCGGCGCGTATTCCCGGGTTATGCATTGACATATGTCTCTTTTTATGCTATCAATAGGGACGAATGTCACTAAGCAAGGCAGACTTGGCATGAAAATCTGAAACTTCACTTGTTTCATTCCTCCTTGACGGAAACGTACCGGGTCAGGGGAAGATGACAGAGGGTACAAGGCAGCCGAACCGCAAATCATGCCGGCGGTAGCGGTTGCCTTTTTATTTGCCCGTTGGACTAACCGGCGGGCCGGCGGGAGATACCGCGCCGAATATCTTAAAGGAGGCAGAAATGAAAAAGATGAAGGGGCTTCCCCACCGGGTAATCTGTCTGCTGCTGCTGCTCGTCTTCGCTGCCATGTCGGTTACCCTTTTCTCGGGGTGCCCTCCCACCGCCACAACGACAGCGGCGCCGCTTAGCAAAACGGAGGCGGCGACCATTGTCAATACGACCCTGGTCGAAGATATCTGGGCGAACGCCGACCAGCAGAAGGGGCTGCGGGTGCAGCAGTACCCGGAGCTGCTGGCGGCAGGCACGCGTGTGCAACCGGCCGTCGCGGCCGCGGGTGAGCCGGCGGCCCTGGAGTGTCAGAATGACTGCTGGCTGTTCTTCATCGACGAGCAGCCCGGCGCGCACTTTGCCCACCCCACGCAAATCGTCCTCCTCGATGCCCAGACCGAGGAGCTGCAGGTGCTGCCGGCGAACTGGTGGCCACTGATTGACGGCAAGGCTACCTTCGCCACCACCACCGAGCGGAACGATACCGCGACCATCATCTTTGACCAGGCCCCCGCGCTGGCCACCGAGGTAAAACCCTTTGAAGTCACCGGGCCGGAAGTGGCCATAAAACTGCACGACCCGTGCAGCGCCTGGGCCGTGATTGTCTGCGGCTACGACGACCTCCCCGATACCTTCGACGAGGATACCGAGGGTATTTACGCCGTCCTGATCGGCCTCGGGCTCGCCGACGACCACATCTTCTTTGTCAGCCCGCACACCGGGACGGCCGGCGTCGACGTGGCCACCAGCATCGCTAACGTGGAGTGGGCCATCAATCAGGTGGCGGCCTCGGCGGACGAGACCGATAAAGTCCTCTTCTTCTACAGCTCCCACGGCGGCACCGACAGCCTGAGCTGTGTCCCCGGCAGCCCCGGCGGCGGGTCTATCTCGGCCTCCGACCTGGACTCGTGGCTGGACGGCATCACCTGCGACGAGATGACCATCATCATCGAGGCCTGCCACAGCGGCAGTCTCATCGGGAGATACGCCGACGGGACCTATGTCGCCGCCGAGGACGACCTGACCGGTGACGGCGAGACCAACCGCTGTATCTTCACTTCCGCTTCCACCGATACGAGCTCCTACGCGGATGTCGACTGGGCCGGCGACCCGAACCCCGGCGACTCGGGCAGCGAGACCATCTGGGGCTACGTGGAGGCCTTCGGTACCGCCGCCGCCGATACCAACGGCGATGGTGAGATATCCTTTGGTGAAGGCTATCAGTATGCCTGGGATAACGATATCACCCGCATCACCGGCGTCAACACGCCGCAGATGGACGATACCGGTCTGGTAGCTGATAACGTCTATAACTACTGCTACAGCACCACCACCGGCGGCGACCTCTTCGTGTCCGATGGCCCCGCCGACGTGGGGCATAACTCCTACGATTACGACTCCACCGATATCTGGGTGACCCAGGACCCTGCGGAGACCACCCATCACGATGTGGTCAGCGGCATGGATAATCTGGTCAACGTGGCCGTCCACAATCGCGGCACGGCTACCATCAGCAACGGCACGCTCAAGGTCTACTGGGCCGATACCTCAACGTCCCCGGCCTGGCCCGGCGACTTCACCCAAATCGGCTCCACCCACACCTTCGCCTCGCTGGCCGCCGGGGATACCGAGACGTATACCTGGACGTGGTACGTTGACCCGTCTATCGGGCTGGGGCATCACTTCTGCCTCGTCGCCGTGGCCGATTCCCCCGACGACCCGATGGTCGGCGGCCCGGGTAACTACGTAGCCCCCTTCGACAATAATATCGGGCAGAAGAACATCGATATTGTCGAGGACCACGGCACCGGCCACGCCACGGTGGACTTCGCCCTGCAGAACCCCACCCAGGCCGATAGCGTCGACCTGGTCTTCCGATGGGTCGGCGATCCCTGGGGTTCGGTCATGCTTACCCTGCCCGATGACCTGTTCGCTTTCGTCAGAGGGGGGGCCGCCAAGCTCGACGGCCTGAAAATCGTGGAGGCCCCGGGGCAGGTAGCCGCCCTGGAGATAACCGGCCTCACCCAGGCCCGCATCACCGGCATTCCGCTGAAATCCGGTGAAAGCCGGATTGTCTCCCTTGACATACAGACCAACAAGACCGGGCTCGGGCAGCGGAGCGAACTCCGCATCTGGCAGGAGGTAGACGGCGTTGTCATCGGCGCCGTTACCGTACGCGTGCAGCAGGTCGACCCGGCGGACTGCGGCTGGGTAACCCGGAACAGCGTCACGGCCTTCGCCGACCTGGCGGTGAGGTTTGATATCTCGGCGGCCAAAACGGTCAGCGAGGTGTTCGCCGGGGCCGTCTCCGGCGGGCTCTGCAACGACGAAAAGGCCCTGCTGGGGGTTCTCTCCGAGGCCCAGCTGCTGGAGAGGGATATTGGCCAGATACTGCAGGGGACACACGCTGACACTGCTAATCCCGAGGCCATGGAGACATATCTGGCAGCCCTGGCCGACCTCGAAAAGGCCCTCGACGCCGGCGACCTGGCGGCGGCGCTGCTGGCGCAGGGCGCGATTGCCGAGGCGGTCAAAGACCTCTAGACAGACGGTTGGCTTTCCGCATAGAGCCGAAAGAGAATATAGAGTAAAAACCACCGCGGGGGCGACGATGTCTGAGCCCGCCGTTCGCCCCCGCGGTCGGCCCGCTTGTCTATTCCTTCGCCTTCGGCGCGGTGACCTTCGTCGCCTTCTGGGCGATACTGTTCACCGGTAACTAGCCGCGGGGAATGTTCGATTTTTCCACCGGCTTTCTCCGCTACTACGTACGGGTCACCACCTACGCCGGCTTCCTCCACGACGAGTACCCGCCCTTCCACTTCCGGCCGCTCTAGCCGGCGCCCGGCTCCTGGCGGGCGGCTTGCCTTTTCCGGCGTATTACGATTACACTCTAGAGATGATGCCTTTGCTGCGCGAAGAGCTGGGGGGCATAAGCCGGTTCCTCAAAGAGTACGGCCGCGAAATAACCGTCATCATTGCCGCCACCCTTTTCATCTCCCTGCACCACTACCACCCCATCGGGGAGGACTGGCTGAGCTTCTTCGTCTACTACGGCGTCCTGCCCCTGGCGGTCATCATGATTGTCCTGCGGAAAAATCCCCTCAATTTCGGCCTGCGGTTGGGCAATATCCGGGTATGGGGGTTTTACGTCATCGTCATCTGCCTGGTGGCCGCGGCCATTCTGTACGCGGCTTCCTTCAGCCTGTCTTTGCAGGACTATTACCGCCAGGCGGACTTCAGCTTTGTCCGTCTGTTCCTGACCAGCTGTGTCGGCCTGGCGGCCTCGGAATTTATTTACCGGGGCTTTCTCCTCTTCGGGCTGAGGGAAAAATTCGGGGCGGGCAGCATCCTGCTACAGATGATTCCTTTCGCCCTGCTGCACCTGGGCAAGCCGGAGCTGGAGACGGTGAGCACCATCTTCACGGGGATATTATTCGGCTACGTGGCCTACCGGGGCCGGTCTTACTGGCCGGCCTTTATCATCCACCTGTTTATCAACGTCTTCTTTATCGCTCTGATAAACTATAAGTATCCGGCCTGAATTAGGGAAGGTTTAAACGTAACATGGGTGATAGACTTGATGAAATGACCGACGAGGAGCGCGCCCGGCTCTTCCCGGTCATCCTCAGCGAATACAAGCCGGAGTGGCAAGAGCGCTGCCTCAAAGAAAAGGACGTGGTGGCGCGGGCCGTCGGCGCGGCTAATATCGTCAGGATGAGTCACATCGGCAGCACCGCCGTCCCCGGCTTGCTGGCCAAGCCGACCATTGATATCCTGGTGGAAATCAAAGACGGTACCGATACCGCCGCGCTCATCGCCGCCATGCAGCGGGAGGCTTACCGGTACCTGGAGCAGCCCAAAAATCCGCCGCCGCACATGATGTTTATCAAGGGCTATACCGAGCAAGGTTTCAAGGGACAGGCCTTTCACGTCCACGTCCGCTACGGCGGCGACTGGGACGAGCTTTATTTCCGGGATTACCTGCTGGCCCACCCCGAGACCGCCGTAGAATATGCTCGGCTTAAGCAGGAGCTAAAGGAAAGGTACGAGTGCGACCGGGATGGCTATACCGAGGCCAAGACCGATTTTATTAAGCGGGTTACCGCGCTGGCACGGGCGGAGGCGCGGGCTTAGCGAATTAACCCGCCGTAAGCCCTCTCGCCATGCTGTGATATATCCAGACCGACCATTTCTTCAGGCTGAGCCACTCTCAGTCCGATGGTCATGTCGATGAGCTTACCCAGAATCAAGGTGACCACGAAGGCATAAGCCCCAACCGCCGCGATGCCGACCAGTTGCTTTAAAAGCAGCGCTCCGTGACCCATTATCAACCCATCGGCCCCGGCGGCATTTACGGACAGACTGGCGAAAATACCGACCGCCAGCATCCCCACGATACCGCCAACGCCATGGACGGCGAACACGTCCAGAGAGTCATCAAAGCCGAGTTTCGTTTTCATAAAGGTCATGACATAGTAGCAGACAATGGCGGCCACAATGCCTATCGGGATAGCCGCCAGGGGGGTCACAAACCCGGCCGCCGGCGTTATCGTCGCCAGACCGGCAACGGCACCGGTAACCGTACCGAGAATACTCGGGCGGCGGTAGACCCAGCTGATTATCATCCAGGTAAAGGCCGCCGCCGCGGCCGCAATATTGGTCGTAACAAAGGCGCTGACGGCCAGGCCATCGGAAGCCAGGGCGCTACCGGCATTAAAGCCAAACCAGCCAAACCAGAGC
>DAOULO010000098.1:0-8486 GCA_034420195.1 Dehalococcoidales bacterium | reverse complement strand
GTTGAGCGCCTGAATGACAAGCATGAAGATAATCAAATAGATGCCGGTATGCAGGGCGAAGGTGAGCGGCCACAGCCCCCGGTTATGCCGCCAGATGCCCCGCAGCAGCAGGATTTCCTGGGCCATGTAGAGCACCGGGCCGAAGAAGGACTTCCGGCGGGGTTTGGCCCACCACTCGTACTCCTCCAGGTAGGAGCCGCCGTAGCGCCCCTTGCCCTTCTCGTGGGGGATGGGGGCCAGCTCCCAGCGCAGGTGCACCGGCAGCCTGACGAGGCGCACCGTGCGGTAGATGAGCAGTATCAGGAAAATGCCGATGGCGCTAAAGGTAAAAATATGCCAGCCGATGCCGGACATGAAACCTCCGCCGAAAATTGTGAACGGCCCCCGTCGGTGAGGCGCGGGCGACCGGGTTATTGCTTCATGCTATCGATGATAAAGCCGGCGGCCAGGCGGCAGCCAATCCCCGGGGGCAGGCCGCATTTCTCAAAGCCCTTCTCGTCGGTGAAGAGGGCCATGGCCGCGTCACTCTCGCCGGGGTTGAGCCGGTGGCCGAGGATGACCGTCTCGATGATATCGGCGCAGTAGAGGTTGCCCACTTCCCCCTCAAAAAAGGCCATGTATTTCTGGGAAATCAGGATGGGGCTACGCTTGGGGTCGCTCATGACCGAGATGTCGAGCGGGTCGTCGCTGCCGAAGTAAAGCCCGAAGGTGATGAGGGCGCCGGTGACGCCGCCGCACATATCGCCCGTCCCGCCGACGCCGGGGAAAGGCGACAGGGCCTTGATGATTGCCATGTTACCCAGGCCAAACTCTTCCAGCAGGGCCAGGGCGGTACCCTGAGCGCAGTTCTTGAAGATAAAGTTGTATTCCTCCGCCCGCAGCTGGACGCGGTCGAGGACTTCTTCCCGGCGGGCTATCCATTCCTTGGCGGATAGCTTCTTGCGGGGGATGCCGCTTTTGTTCATCTTCCTGACCCTGGCCTGGATGCCCTTAATATCCCATTCCCGCTCGGCCAGCTCATCTACCTTAACTTTCAGGGCCGCGTAGTCCGTCATCCTTTGGTTGCCTCCTTGCTACCCGTTCTAAGACAATATAGCATGATTCAGCCTAATCGTCTAGCGGCGGGCACTTGACAGCGGTGGGGTGCTACCTCGCATAATTAGTCGTCCGGTACGAAAGGAGAACGCCATGCAGCAGCTAACCAGGAACGTCTACGTAGAGACCGGCTTTATGGGGTGTAACACCTCTTTCGTGGTCACCGGGGAGGGGGTGGTCTTGGTTGATACCCCGATGGTGCCCGCCGAGGCGAAGCAGTGGGCGGCGGAGATTGCCCGCCACGGCCCGCTGCGCTACGTCATCAACACCGAGCCCCACGCCGACCATTACTCCGGCAACGGCTATTTCGGGGGGACTGTCGTCGCCCACGAGGGCACCAGAGAGGCCATCCGGGATGCCAAAGTGGATGACATGAAGCAGATGCTGGAGCGTATGGCCCCCGGCGGCCCGCCCCTGGATAAGGACTTCCGCTACCGTGTCCCGGAGATTACCCTCTCCGAACGGCTGACCCTCTACCTGGGCGAGCACACCTTCCACCTCATCCACCTGCCGGGGCACACCCCTTACCAGGTGGCGGTGCACGTCCCCGAGGAAAGGGTGGTCTTTACCTCGGATAACCTCAACCTGGGCACGCCCGTCTTCCGCGATGCCCAGCCCGACCAGTGGCTGGCGTCCCTGGAGCGCTACGCCGAGCTGGACATCGATTTCGCCGTCCCCGGGCACGGCGAGGTCACCGGCCGGGACAGCTTCGCGGCGATGGATAAACTCATCCGGAGCTGGCTGGACGCCGTCCGGGCGGCCATCGCGGACGGCATGAGTCTGGAGGAGGCGCAGGCCAACCTGCCTTCGGTGGCGCCTTTTTCCAGCGCTCCCCAGGAGGGGCCGATGGCGGAATTTCTGCGCATGAACATCGAGCGGATTTACCGCTTTCTGAAAAAATAGGGCTCTCCCACCCCTTTACCGGCGGCCAAAATTTATAGTATAATATAACGCGATATATCGGATTAACGCCGTTGTATCCGGGTGACTTTCCGTGAAAATCTTACTGCGCTTAACCGGCTTCGTCCAGAAATACTGGTACATGCTGCTGCTCGGCTTCGTCTGCATCATCATCGGCACGGCCTTCGGCATTGCCATACCCTACCTGCTCGGCCAGGGCATCGATACAGTGCTCGGTCAGGGCGAGCGCAGCTTCGTCATCATCGCCGCAGTGGTTATCATCGCCGCCGGCGCCCTGCGCGGCGCGGCCGGTTACGGGCAGCGCTTCTTTACCGAGTTCGTCGCCCAGAAGGTATCCTACAACATCCGCAACGCCCTCTACGAAAGATTGCAGCGGCTGAGCTTTGCCTTCCACGACATTAACCAGACCGGCCAGCTCATGTCCCGCGCCACGGTGGACGTGGAGGCGGCGCGCATGTTCTTCGCCATGGGTATCCTCGGCATGTCCCAGGGGCTTTTCATGATTGGCGGCATAGCCTACATGCTCCTCTCCATGAACTGGCAGCTGGGGCTGATATCGCTGGCCTTCGTGGTGCCGGTGGCCTGGGTGGCCGTCACCTTCGGGCAGCGCATCCGCCCCATCTGGCTGCGGGTGCAGGCCACGCTGGGTTTCATGGGCACCACCCTGGAGGAGAGCCTTTCCGGCGTCAGCGTCGTCAAGGCCTTCTCCCACCATGACGCCGACAGCCGCCACTTTGCCTCGCAGGCCGGCACCCTCTACGACAACCAGGTTCACGCCGCCCGTCTCATGGCCATCAACATGCCGACGATGGTGCTGCTGATAAGCGTGCCGTCCATTTTTATCCTCTGGTACGGCAGCCACCAGGTAGCCGCCGGGACGATGACCATCGGCCAGATTACCCAGTTCATCCTCTACGTGAGCATGCTGATGATGCCCATCCGCCGGCTGGGCTTCATCGTCAATATCTTCTCGCGCACGGTCTCGGCCGGGCAGCGCATCTTCGAGATACTGGATACCGAGTCTGCCGTCAAGGAAAGGCCGGGCGCCGTGGCGCTGGGCCGGGTCAAGGGGGCGGTCTCCTTCCAGGACGTCAGCTTCGGCTACGGCAACCTGGGGACGGCGCTCAAGGACGTGAGCTTTGCGGTCAAGCCGGGGCAGCTGGTGGCCCTGCTGGGGGGCTCCGGCAGCGGCAAGAGCACCATCGCCAACCTGCTGGCCCGCTTCTACGACGTTACCGAAGGGAAAATCCTCGTCGACGGCACCGATATCCGCGACGTGACGCTGGCCTCGCTGCGCAGGAACGTCGTCGCTGCACAGCAGGACGTCTTCCTTTTCTCGGCCACCATCCGCGAGAACATCGCCTACGGGGCCGTTGATGCCAGCCTGGATAAAATCACCGATGTCGCCAAGGCCGCCTACCTGCACGACTTCATCGCGGCCCTGCCCGAGGGCTACGATACCTGGGTGGGCGAGCGCGGCGATACCCTCTCCGGCGGGGAAAAGCAGCGCCTCTCCATCGCCCGCACCCTGCTCGTCAACCCGGCTATCCTCATCCTCGACGACTCCACCGCCAGCGTTGACGCCGAAACGGAGCGGCTCATCCGCCGCGCCCTGGACCGGCTTATCCAGGGGAGGACGACCTTCATCATCACCCACCGCCTCCCCATCATCCGTAACGCCGACCTCATCCTGATGCTCAAGGACGGCGAGCTGGTGGAGAGCGGCACCCACGACGAGCTGATGGCCCGCAACGGCCTCTATAAGGATACCTACGAATCGCAGCTCCTGATGCACCAGGAGGTGGTGGAGTAGCTATGTTTCACGGCGGAGGTATGCACCATCACGGCCCGCCGGGCCGCTTCGATTCCGAAGAGGTGCTGGGTAAGGTCTACGACAGCCGCGTCATCGCGCGCCTGCCGCGCTACCTCATGCCCGTCAAGGGCAAGATTGGCGTCGGCGCTCTCGGCATGCTCATCCGCACCGCTACCACCCTGGCGCTGCCCTATCTGGTCGGCCAGGCCACCGACTATATCGTGCAGGGGAACTTCAGCCAGCTCTACATGACCCTTATCCTGCTGGCCGCGGTGGCGGTGGGGATGTGGCTCGGGCAGTACCTGGAAAACCTGTTCCTGGCCTACGCCGGTCAGTCGGTCATCTACCGCATGCGTACCGAGTTATTCGGGCACCTGCTGCGGCTCTCGCTGAGCTTCTTCGACCGCAACAAGGTCGGCAAGCTGATGTCCCGCGTCCAGAACGACGTGGAGCAGCTGCAGCAGCTGGTCACCCAGGGGATGCTGTCCCTCATCACCAGCGTCCTGACGCTGGTCGGCATCGCCGTGATTATGATTACGCGCGACCCCCGCCTGGCCCTGCTCACCCTCACCGTGGTGCCGGTGCTGGGCGTCCTGATATTCATCTGGCAGAAGTACGCCCGGCGGGCCTTCATCAAGGTGCGGCGGGCCATCGCCACGGTCAACTCGCAGCTCCAGGAGGATGTCTCCGGCGTGCGCGTCGTGCAGAGCCTCTCCCGCGAGGAGGAAAACATGGAGCAGTTCAACGAGGTCAACCGCGCCCACCTGGACGCCAACGTCAGCGCCGTGCGGCTGGAGGCGCTCATCATGCCCATGGTCAATATCCTCACCGGGGCGGCCTTCGCCATCGTTATCATCGTCGGCGGCTTTCAGGTGCTCGATGGCGTCATGACCATCGGCATCCTGGTGAGCTTCCTGCTCTACGTGCAGCGCTTCTTCGAGCCGGTGCTGGAGCTGTCCATGCAGTATACCGAGCTGCAGCGGGCCATGGCCTCCGGGGCGCGCATCTTCGAGATGCTCGACGTGGAGGAGGAGATAAAAGACCGCCCCGGCGCCATCGAACTGCCGCCGGTGGAAGGTAAAATCGAATTTAAGGACGTCAGCTTCGGCTACGAGCCGGCCACCGACGTCCTGCATGACATCAACCTGACCGTAAGCCCCGGCGAGACGGTGGCCATCGTCGGGCAGACGGGCTCGGGCAAGAGCAGCCTGGTGAGCCTCATCGCCCGCTTCTACGAGATAGAGAAGGGTGAGGTCACCGTGGACGGCCATGACGTGCGTGAGGTGACGCAGGAGTCCTTAAGACGGCAAATCGGCATCGTCCCGCAGGACCCCATCCTCTTCTCCGGCAGTATTACCGAGAATATCAAGTACGCCCGCCCGGACGCCACTCGCGAAGAGGTCGTCGCGGTGGCCAGGACGGTGGGGGCCCACAATTTTATCACCCGCCTCAAGAGCGGCTACGATGCTCCGGTAGGGCAGCGCGGCGGCAACCTCAGCGCCGGCCAGCGCCAGCTTATCTGCCTGGCGCGCGCCATCCTGGCCGACCCGGCCATCCTGATACTGGACGAGGCCACCTCCAACGTGGACACGCAGACGGAGCGCATCATGCAGCGGGCGCTGCGCAAGCTCACCCAGGGGCGCACCTGCCTCACCATCGCCCACCGCCTCTCCACGGTGACCGGCGCCGACCGCATCATCGTGATGGAGCACGGGCGCATCGTGGAGGAAGGCTCGCACCGGGAGCTGCTGGCCCGGGACGGGCTCTACGCCCATATGTACCGGACCCTGAGCGCGCCGGACATGGTGGCCTAGGCCGCCCCTTACCACCCCACCGGGATTTTCTTTCCCACCCGGCCCGGCCCGCATCACTCGCCGTTTGGGCGGGAAATCTGCCCTTCCTCTCCCCGCACGGGGCTCTTGTCCTTCCCATCCTTGGAAGGGGGTAAAAGGGTGGTAAAGCTGCGGGATAAGCCGGAGATGCACCGAGGGTGGCTTGGGTGGGAATAGATAACTCAGACGGGGTGGAGTGGGGCTATCAACCCTCTAGGTATATGTCGCAATCAAGAACCCCACCAGCGCCAGCCCGGCGATGGGCGGCAGCGCCGGCACGGGCTTGCCCTTAAGCCAGACCGCCTGAATGAGAAAGGCCCCCATCAGGCCCGCCAGGGCGAACGCCCCCACCGTGATGCCGTCCCCCAGCCCCCCGACGAAGAAAACGGACACCGAAAGCATCAGGGGGAAGCCGATATCGCCGCCGCCCAGTACGGCGTACTCGCGTGCCTCGGCCGCCTGCTCCTTGAGCTCGCCCACCCGCACGTTTTTAAGCCCCATCAGCCAGTCGCGCCAGCGCCGGGGGAAGATAAAGGCGGGCAGGGCCACCGTCGCGGAGAGCTTATCGGCCATCCAGACCATAAAGCCGGAGCGCACCGCCACCAGGTCGTAGACGGCGATAACGAGCATGAAAATCATGAATGTCCACGGCGAGAAGATATAGCCGAAGACCGAGCCCGCCGCCGCCAGGGCCACCAGCAATAACAGGTCGTGCAGCCACACCCGCGCCCAGAAGAGCCAGGCCAGGCCACACACTGCCGCGATGGCATAGGCGGCCGCCACCGGCAGCGTCAGGCCGGTAATGATGAAGGCCCCCCAGGCGTACATCAGGGCGAAGAGCAGCCGGAAGACCCAGCGCAGCCAGCGCAGCGGAATGAAGAAGAGGGCGATGGCGATGACCGCCACCACGCCGAAGAAATAGAGCACCACCGGCCCCAGGGCGACATCCGGCGAGGGGATATTCTGCTCCTCCACGAAGACCTGCTGCAGCGAGGCCACGTAAAGCGTCAGCGTCAGGGACAGCGCCATGAAGAGGGCGCTCCAGAGGAAGGGGCCGGGCCTGGTTTTCATCGTCTGCGTTCATTATAGGCAAGGGTTGGGCCAAAAGCAATTGAACTTTGGCCGTCGGTGGTGTATATAGTATGCAGAGACGTAATCCGTAGCGTCCCCGGAGGCGGCGATGAAGATTTCTTGTCTGCCATGGCTGGCCATAGTGGCGGTGCTGGCCGGGCTCGTCCTGGCGGCGGGCTGCGGCGGCCCCGTGGCGGAGGTGGATAAGCCGGAGGCGGAACAGGTCTTTGCCATCTATCTCCTTGAGGAAAATCCCCCGGCCGCCGAACCAGGGCAGCCCCTCGGCGACCTCGATGAGCTTGAGCTGTTGGATGAGCCCTGGCTCACCGCCGAGGACATGGATTTTTACGACTATGCCACCCACTGCATCTATCTAAAGGATGAAGTCCTGCCTATCGCGGCGAGGTTCCCGTCGGCGCACGTCAGCGCCTTCGTGCTCGTCGCCGGGGGCGAAAGGTGCTACCTGGGTTATTTCATCTCCCCCGTTTCCTCCTACCTCCCCGCGGCGCCGTACATCATGGCCGCCCCCACCTTCAGTTTCTATCCCGAGGATATCCTGGCGATATATTACCGGCCGGTTCAGGATGCCCCCGCGGACGTGCGCCGCGACGCGCGCATCCATGACGCCCTGTCTGCCGCCGGTAAGCTCCACGAGGGCCTCAGCGTGGCCCTTAGCGACGTGACCATTGTCTCCCGGCAGGCCGGCGAGACCACCTTGAGCTACACCTTCACCGTTACCAATCAGGACGATGAGGCCGTCTACGTGCCCGACCCGGATAGAATGGGCAGCGCCCTCTTTCACTACTACACCAACGGCGTCTACCTCTCGCCGGGCGAAAACACCCCCTCCATCAGTGCCTCAGGAAAGACGGTTACCGCCCCGGCGCCCTACGGTAGCTGGGAGGCGGCCTGGTTCACGCGCCTCGGCGGTGGCGAGACGATGACCCGCACGGTCGTACTGGGCGGCTACCCCGAGATTATGCCGGGCACCTACCGCTGCCAATTCACCTACCGCGGGCCAAGCCGGATAGCCAAAAGCGAGCGCACCCTCCCCGATGGGCAGCTCTGGCTGGGCGGGATACCGGCCGCCGAGTACGAGCTCGTCGTCAGCGATTGAGACCCGCGCCCCCCGTATTTTGACCCCCCTCCCGTCCCGGTGCTAGAATATTTAGCGTGTTCCGCCTCAACGTGGAGATATACGGCGTCCCCCATCAGATTGCCGCCCCCCGGCGGGTGACCCTGGCGCTGGGGGAGGGGGCGCGCCTGCGCGACGTTATCGCTGCGTTGCGTCAGGAGATACCGGGGCTTACCGGCCCGGTCTTGCGCCCCGACGCCGATAGCCTCACCGAGCGCTACACCTTCAACGTCAACGGGAGCTTTTACGATAAGGACGGTGGCGGTCTCCCGGTGCAGGAGGGCGACCGCATCAGCCTCCTCAGCATCGCCACCGGAGGGTAAAACTAACAGGATAAACCCCGAAAGGAGTATGGTCATGACAGATTGTAGCTACGAAGTCCTCAGTCCCTGGGCGGAGGCCGACCCGGTCGCGCCGCGGGGGATTAATCCCTTCCCGGAGCGCCTGGAAGGCAAGACGATTGGGCTGCTGCGCAACAGCAAGCGCGCCGCCGAGCCGTCGCTCCAGGTGGTCGAGGCCAGGCTGAAAGAGAGGTTCCCTACCGCCACTTTTGTCTGGTTCGCCAACCTCAAGCCCAACGAGACGCTCGTGGCGCAGGGGCTCAAGGACGAGTTTGAGG
>DAOULO010000097.1:0-10810 GCA_034420195.1 Dehalococcoidales bacterium | reverse complement strand
GCTTCGAGGTCGGTGATATCTTCCGGCTTGTTCAGCTCAAGGTTCACAACGAGGTCGTCGGGGGTGAGAGGCGGCTTCAGCATCGAGGCCCGCTTGAAGAGGTCGCCGCGGTGCTTGATGGGGGAGTTCAAAAAGGCATTCGTATCCTCGGCTACCGGCGGGGCTTGCTTGTGGGAAGTCGACGATAGAGCCTGGCCAGTAGGCGGTGTGGCGGCCACCGGCATCACCCAAGGGGTCATGGTATCGTCGAGCCGGTTATTCGCCCACCGCAGGGCCTTCTTATACACCGCCTTCAAATCTTCATCTTCCGGGGCTGAGGCCATCAAGGCAATGATGCCGTTAAAGGCCGTCTGTGCCTCAATAGACCGGCGCTCCATGGCCATGGCGGCCTCCTGCGGAGACTTGCCCCACCCGCCGCCGCTCCGCCGCTTCTGCGACACCGGCTGACCTTGGTCGTCGTAGACCTGAACGATGGTGAAGTCGGGGCCGTAGGGGGTGTCTGGCCGCGGGGTCTCCTTGACGTCGGCAGTGATGACGGCACCCTCCCCCTGGCCGTGCAGGTAGGTCTTCAGCTCACCGTTGAAGACCGTCATGCGGATGGGCTTACCCGAGAATGGGCTATCGTCCGGCAGTGAGAGGTTCTTAGCGTGAGCACGGTCAAGGGTTTTTCCTGCCGTCCCGTAAGGAATATCAGCCTCGTATTTTGTAATCTCCAGCTGCTGCTTGGGCAGGAACTTGGGCTCGGGTTTTTCGCTCATTAATTATTTCCTCCCCGCCGTCCGCATGTAGGGCTCGTTATAGAACTTCACGCCCGGCACCGGCTTCTGGTCGTGGTGCTTTTTGGCGATGGCTTGGAGCATGGCCATGTCCGGCATCATGTACTCGCGGGGCAGCTTCTCCGGGTCGACGACCCTGGCCTGCCATTTATCCACCCATCCGGACGTGCCGACCGCGGTGGAGACGCGCTTCTGGGCCCCGGGCTCATCAGCGGTCAGGCCGACCGGCTCCTGGATTTCCCCGTCGTTCTCCGCCGCCTCCTCCTGGGCCGCCTCCAGGCGCCGCTGGTTCTCCTCGTCCTCCTGCTTCCGCCGGCGCTCCAGCTCCTGGTTGAAGACCCGCATCTTGTCGGTGGTCAGCTTGTCGGCCTGCTCCAGCGGCTCGGTGAATGCCCTGAAGGCGGCGTTCACATCGTCGAGCCGGCTGCGCAGGGGGGATGTCCACTCCTTGCGCTTCTCCTCGATGGCCTTCCGCAGCGCCCGGATGGTGATGAGGTCGTCGTTGGCGGGCTTGAGGTCGTCGAGGTTTTTAATCTCGCGCTCCCGGGCGACCGCCAGGATGCGCAAAGCCTGGCCGTAGAGGCGCCGGACTTCCGCGTCCTTGCTCGGCGCCACCCGCACGATGGCCACGGCGTTGTCATCCAGCTGGGCTCTTAGGTCGTGGGGGTCGAGCTCCTGTTTAATCTCTTGGATAACATCCGCTTCGGAGGGAGGATAACTTACTTTAAGTGATTTAGTTTGCTTAGATATGAAATTGACATTATTGGAGCCGGCCACAATCCGCGACCCGGCCGGGATGGTCTTAATCTTATACATAGAGGAGTGGTCATCCGACGGCACATTGACTTGGGTGACGATGGCCGGGCACATCCTGTTGTCCTTTCCGACCGGCACCATCACCTCGTCATCTACGGCCAGCTTGTCCTCGGAGAAGTAGGTGTACTCCAAGTAGCCCTCATCATTTTCGAGCCCCTTGATGTTATACTTGACCTTGACGGCTTGCATGGTTATCCTCCTTTGCGTTTAACCTCTCTTATACGCCAGCCTTTTTCTTGCGGGAGTCTTGGTATATCTTCTCCAGTAGTTTGACCTTTCCAGTACCTCCCCGGAGTCTTACACAGGTTATAGTCATCTTCCCCCCCGGTGGGAGTTTGTAATCCCTGCCACAGGTCGACACGAACCCCTTATAAAATGCGGTCCTTGTATTGGTCGCACGGACATGGATGATTTCATCACCTTCTTGAACTTCATACCAATTAGCCATTTCAACCTCCTCCACGTTTAACGCCTGTTATATGCCTGAAATGTGTTTCTTCTTCTCCCTGATAAACTTTTCCACCTGCTCGCCGTTGATAAAGACCTTGATGTCGGCGAGAAACCGAGCGGCGTATTCCTCGTAGTACCTGATGGCATCGGCCTTGCTGCCGGTAGCATCCAGGATAATGGCCAGGGCCAGCTGCTTTGTCCCCCGGCTGGCGCCGCCGTAGCCGCATGAGAAATCCGGCGAGAGGTCAAGTAACTTGCGGGAGCGGGCCGGGTCAAGGATGGTCGTTTTCACGCCGTGCCGGTGGACCGCGTAGCGATAAACCGTATACCACCAGGGCCCCGGATGAACGTACTCCGGCTCGGCGTAGTAGTAGACGCCGCCGCCCTTTTCCGCCAGCGCGGCAATACGGGCAAACTCAGGGAAAAACCGGCGTGCCGGGCCGACCATGGCGAAGGCTCCTTCGGTCATTTCGCCATCCCCCTCATAACGATACGGTGGCGTGCAAAGTCGCTCCGCTGTTTAATCCGGGTGGTGACCCCCCGGCAGGTCTCCAGGTGGCGGATGCGCCGCTTCAAGGCCCACATCCGACCAAAGGCATATCCGGCCAGGCCGAGTCCGATAACCGCAATCACGGAGCAGTAGATAATTATGGCTGAGTATTCCACGCACCTGCTCCTTCCGGGGAGCCGCCAGACCCGCAACCGGCCGGCTCCCCCTCTTTTATTTTCAGAGCGCCCCCCGCAGCGCGGGTACGGGACCTCTTACCAGCAGTCAAATGTTGATATGTTTCTCCTTTCGACATTGGATGCTGAGGGGCGCTTGCCTGACTCTCCAGTTCCTCCAGGGTCGGCAGCCTGGGCCGCCCGCCCTTGCGCCCGCGCCGGCTCATCTCCTCCCGGCCAGACCGCAGGAATGTCTGAACCCCACCGATGCGGCCGGCGGCGCTACGCTTGGCACTGAGGCCAGGGGCAATAATGCGCGCTTTCATCGCGCCATGGCCTCCTGGTATTCAGCCATGATTTGGGGGTCTTTCAGGCAGGCGTCGCAGATGCGCGCCTTCTCCGGGAGCCGGTATCCATCGTGCTGAAATTTATTCCCGCACTCCCGGCATCTGTAATTCCGGCGGCGCACACCGTAGACAACGCCCCGGGTCGCCCGACTGCGGCAGCCACCGTATTCAGCTCTGATACTCATACCTGGCCACCTTCTGCGTTATAGAGCTTCTCCCACCTTTCGGCCTCGACGAATATACCGGGAAGACCCCAGTTCTTCTGTGCATAGACATTCAAGGCCCACCATCCCCCATCATCAAGTTGGGGTTTGGCCTCATCGTAGAGCCTCTGTAGGCCTTCATCGGTATAATCCAGCTGGAGCTTACCGTGGTCGAGACGCTTCTGGTCTCCATGATGCCCTCGGAAAGCGCCCATGGCACACCGTACTTAACTGCGGTGGTTTCTACGTTAAGAGGGAATGCTGCCGGAACCGGGATGTTGATGGTGAAGGTAGGTATCGCCGGCTTCGGTATTTCGATATCCAGTCTAATGACATACTCACCGAAGCCGGCGGTCGGTGTTTTCCGCACCCGGCACGTACCGTTCTGGCTATCAATTATGAGATATTCCCTGAGAAACATCGCTTACCTCCTCAGATTTTCATTTCACGGCGCCGTTAGCTTGAGGGACCGCGCCGCGGGTGGAATAACCTTTTAAGGCCCCTGCGAAGCCGCCCCTGGCCATCCTGGGGCCGCTCAGGGGTGCTTGTGGTTATCTCGCTACTTTCCGTTGGTATCCCCACTTCACCACGCAAAAAAAAGACGACCTCCCCCTCCAGTTCGGGGTAGGTCTTGAGAACGCCTTTCAGCAGAGTAATGCCTATATTTCTTAGGCCGGAGCGGGTCACGCGCCAGAGCTCGGTGGAAACCCCCAACCTCCGGGCAAAAACCCCATCGCTTTCATGCTGATTTGCCTGGTAATCAGCGAGGATTTCTACCAATTTGCTCTTTTGAACCTCAACCATTTAAGCTCCGCACGTTGGTTTGCCACCAACATTTTGTTGTTATTATAATCGCTGAACCCCCATTTGTCAATACCTTCGCCAACTTTTTTTGTGGGCTAGTTATAAATTCATGGTAAAGAAAAACTCCCCCAAATCCGTCAGCGACTACTATCGGGTCATCCGGCGCTTCTTCTCTTGGCTCGTCCAGGAAGGGAGGCTCAAGGATAACCCCATGCAGAGGATGCGGTGCCCCCGCGTGCCTAAAAAGGTCGTCAAGGTCTTCACGCCGGAGCACATCCGCAAGATACTGTTGCTCTGCGAGGACAGCACCAAGACGGGCATCCGCAACAAGGCGATGGTGCTGGTGCTGCTCGACACCGGCATCCGTAAAGGCGAGCTGGCCGGCATCAAGGTGGGCGATATCGACGTCAGGAGGGGCATCATCACCGTAAGGGTGCCAAGCAGAGGGTCGTCGGCATCAGCAAGCCGACCCTGCGGGCCCTCATCGCCTACTACGAGACCCGCGCGGGCAATCATCCGCAGCTCTGGCTGACCGAAGCGGGCGAGCCCCTGGCGCTCGAAAGCATCAGCATGATATTCAAGAGGATGAAAAAACGGGCGGGGTTTACTGATGTCCGGCTGTCGGCCCATACCTTCCGGCACAGCTTCGGCACCTGGTCGCTATACTTCGGCGCCAGCCGGAGGGACGTGCAGATCCTGCTCGGCCACAGCACCACCAAGATGACCGACGAATACACAGCTACCCTCCAGAGTGAGTTCTCGGTCAAAAGCCATAAGGGGTTTTCCCCGGTGGAGAAGAGGCGGGGCTGGATTCCCGCCTTCGCGGGAATGACAGAGCATTAACTACGGCGGGCACTTGGCGCAGATGGAGCGGAAAAGCGTGGTGGAGAGATAGCGGTCGCCCCGGTCGGGGATGAAGTTGAGGTGAAGCGGTGGACTGGGACGAGCTGAGCCGACGGGCCCTGATTGTGGTCATCATCATTCTAGTGGTTCTGGGTTATATCTGGCTGGCGACGATAGGTAGATAAATAAAAAGAAGAAAGCCCCCGCCCTTTCGGGCGGGGGCAAGTATAGCTCGCTGGGGCAGGCGATTATTTCATGTGAAATAATTAAGAGTCGTCAGATGTCGTGAGCTTTGCGCTGGTGATGACACGCAAGATGACTGTTGCAATACCGACAGCGATGACGGCCCAGCCGGCCTCAGGGTAGGCTTGGGATATCACGCCGGCGATGCCGATGATTGCCTCAAGGACACCTGCCCAGATGGTTTTGGATTGCCACCAAGGTTTCATGGCTCCTCCTTTCAAGAGGGGTGCAGCCCCTCTGAGATTGTGCATCCTAGAACAATCTTGGGTAAAATCTCTTCAGCGTCTCCGGCATCTCCCCGCCGAGGTAGCGGTATATCTCGGCGTGAGCCTCGGTTGGCTCCGTGTTCATGTAATTGTTAATGGAATCCAGATACATCAGCAGCGGGTCATGGGTCAGGGCCAAGTTATACTCGCACGCAAACTCTTCCCTTTCGACGTCGCTTATCTGTCCCCAAGCGATGTGAGCCATGGCATGAGCCAGCACGCCCGGGTTGGCCCACTCCGGCCGGATTTTTATTTCCTTCGTATCAAACCAGGTAAGCTCGGGGAAATTGTATTGTTGGGAGAGTTGCACGTCCACGGTCAGCCAGAACTCAAGCTCGCCCGCCGGTACTGCCCAATCCCGCACCCATTTATTGAAGACGGCGGGCAGATCGACGGTGAGCATGGTCGCGGTGAAATCCGGCTTCTCCTCCGGGTGCGGCAGCTTCAGTTCCGGCTTTGTCTCCCGTTGAAAAATCTTCTTGAGCGCACCAATACACATTCTTCTCCCCTATTTCACCTTCCCATTTCGAATATAATTGTTTATTGCATCCAGCTTCGAGAATATTTTTTCGTGGTCTTCCCGATTCTCTTTGCGAATGTCTTTAATATCTTGGTCATGTCGTTTTACTTTCTGCCCCAATGCTCCCCACGCAACTGCGAGACCAAGAACGGCGATAAAAATCGTTACTATCACTGCTAGTGTCGCAGCATCAATTTCAATCATCCTGACTCTCCTCTCAAATCAAGTCGATAATATCCTTCGCCCTCGTCCCCAGCTCCAGCTGGATGCGGTCGCGCTGGGAGAGGTCGGGGCGGGTGATGCGCACCACCTCCGCGGCTTCGTCAATACCCAGGTCCTCGTGGATTATCGTCACGGTGGAGCCGAGCTCCACGTCCTCGAACTCCCGGCCCTCTTCGCCCGACAGGTCTATCGACCTGATAATCATGTAGGTGGAGGGGTTGGCCAGCTTGGGGTAGTCGGCCAGGGCGGTGCGGGCCAGCGCCATGATGGCGTCCTGGTCGTCGGTATCGAACTCCTGCTGCCGGCTGATAATATCGTCCCGGCTGCTGATATCGTCGAGGTCGATAAAATAGTTGGCGTGGTCGAAGGTCAGGGCGTAGCTGACGCCGGCGACGTAATCCCCGATGGCGCAGCGTAGTGTCCGCTCGTCCTCCCCCTGCTCCCAGTTGGCGTTGTCGGAGGAGAAGGCGGTACCGTCCCAGACGTAAATCTCCTCCACCTGCACGTCCGTGCCCCAGTTGAAGTCTGGGCACTGGTTGCGGTAGCGGATGCGGACGCCGGTGATGGTCTGGGCCGCGAAGCTGACGGTATACATGTAGCCCTTGGTGGCGTTGTAGATGGCATCGGCGAAGACGTTGTGCCAGGCTCCGCTGTAGTAGATATCCACCTCGATGTAGGAGGGGTAGCGGGCCCCGGTGTGGTCGTCCTCCCACCAGAGGGGGAACTTGACCTGCGTGGTCGCGGTCGAGGGGAAGGTGATGGCCAGCCAGGGGGTGAACTGCTGGTAGGCGAAGGTGAAGTAGTTGGCGTAGGCGGCCGTCCCGTCGTAGGCGTTCTCCGGGTTTGTCCAGCCGGTGGCGCTTGAGTGGCCGGTGCCCGATATCCAGCTCCCCGTCGGCTTCTCGACGGTAACGTTGGCCGGCAGCGCGTCCCCCTCGCCCGTCCAGCCCTTATAGCAGGAGTAGAGCCCCTGGATGGTGATGTAGGCATAGCTGGCGTCGGTGGTGATGAGGGGGTCGATGCGGGTGTAGGTCTTCTCGATATCCACCCCGTCGCCGAAGGGATAGAGGCGGTTGACCACCTCCATGTAGTCCGTGGTGTGCTCCACCGCGCTCAGGTTTTTCCCCAGCCTTATCTGGCGGTCGGCGTCGGTGCTGAGGGCGTCCACCAGCCAGAGGCGCCGGCTGGTGGGGTCGTCCGGGTCGTAGTCCACGTAGAGGTAGCCGCCGGCGGCGTCCCGGACGAGCTTGGCTGCCTCCCAGATGTTGCGCTCATCCACGGCCAGGTTGGTGGTGTCGATGGCGATGACGGCATCTAGGGTGACGCTGACGCCGCCCAGCGTGATGCGCTCCGTCTCCTGGTAGCCCAGCAGGTCAGTCAGCACCTCCGTGACGTCCTTGCCGTCCCCCACCGCGCAGGAGTAGCCGGCCAGCGGCAGGACGTCCTGGGTGAGGTAGTACCCCAGCCCCATGCAGGTGGCGCCGATGGAGGTCACGCCGGCATTATCGCTCTTCCACTTGCGGGCGATGGGGAAGATGTCCAGCAGCTCCCCGTCCCGGTAGACCCACACCTCGTTGGGGCGGGCCAGGTAATCTACCGCCGGGCTGTCGGCCGGCACCGCGAAGGAGCAGTTGGGCAGGAGGTTGATGCTGTAGTCGGTGCGGACGCCCGACACCAGAGGGGCGGCGGCCAGCGTGTCGCCGTCCTGGTTTTTGATGAGGAGTGTGACGACGTTCCGCTGGGCCAGGGTGCTGCGCCGGTAGCCCCGGATGCCGGCGGTGTATTGAGTCGTGGCATCCGTCATGGAGACTTCGCAACGGAAGTAGCGGGCGGACGGGTAGGCGGGCGCGCCGGTATCGTTGTAGGCGACCCGGGTGGCGCCGGAGATGTTGGCGTAGGCGGCGTCGCTGTCGGCGGCGGAGCGCTGCAACTGGTAGGCGATATCGCCGTAGGCGTGCCGGCTGCCGTCCGCCTCCTCCGACTCGGCACCGTAGCCGTGGGCGTTATGGGAGGCCACCGTGTAGGTGTGGGTGGTGCCGTCGGCGTAGCCCGCGCCCGAGAGTTCCAGGCGGACGTAGCCCGTCTTTTTCTTGGAGGCGGTGGCCGTCCCGGGTGTGATGGTGGCGGGGTCGGCGCCAGTGTCGTCGTAGGTGGCCACGTCCCCCAGGAGGCCGGAGATGTCGACGCCGTCACGCTTGACACGGTAGCCGGTGGCGTTGGGGTCCTTCGTCCACGTCAGCGTCACCTTGTCGGTAAGGTTGGTGGTGGCCTGGACGTTGGTGGGCGGGTCGGGCACGGGGGTGAAGTAGACGGCGCCGTAGACCTGCGTGATGAGGCCGAAGACCGAGCCGGCGACCAGAGCGTTGGAGTGGTAGCCCAGCTGGAGGTTGTCAATGTCGTCCCATGTCCAGGGCAGACCGGTGTAGGGGTTGGTCGCCCAGTCGTAGTAGGTCGTCTCCCAGGCTGCGGTGACGCTGAGAACATCCCCGTCGTAGCCGGTGCTGCCGATGTAGATGCGGGGGTAGACGTCGAAGGCGAATGAGCCGGAGTAGCGCCTGGCCCGGACATAGACCCTGAGCTTGTTGATTATGCCGTGTTCGGTGGTGTGGTTGGGGACGTTGAAGAGGTCGTAAAGGTGGCCACTGGCGTTGTTGTAATTGTAGGTGGCGTCGTCGTCGGCGACTTCCTCGTCGACCTGGTCGTAGGTGCCGGCCGTGTGCTGCGCGACGGTGCCGGAAGCGTTGGGGTGGAGGAAAAGGATGGACTCCTGGGTGGCAGCCTCCGCACCGGAGCCGGTGTCCCCGCCGGCGGAGACTATATCACGGCCGAGGATGCCTTCAACGCCCGCGCCGGTATCGGCCGCGCCGGCGTCGCGGTCACCGAGGCCCTCCACCCCACTGCCAGTGTCCCCAGCGGCGATATCGCGGGTCAGCACGGACTCAACGCCGGAGCCGGAGTCGCTGTCAAGACGAGCGGGGGTCCCGGCCGCATCAGCACCGGCGCCGGTGTCGTCGTCGGTAATCTCGGCCGTGGGAGCCGTTGAGGCGTCAGCACCAGAGCCGGTATCCGCCCCTACCGCATCCTTCTCCGGCACGGAGGAGGCGTCGGCCCCACTCCCAGAGTCATCGTCCGTCAGTGTCGCGTCGGGACCGGCGGCCACCGCATCGGCGCCGCTGCCGGTATCGGAGCCGGTTTTCTCAACTATCCCAGCGCCCGACCCGTAGATGCTGATGACATACCCGGAATACTCAGTATAGGTTTGAGCACCAGCGCCAAACTGGTCGCCCGCCTTGTAGAGGATGCCGGTGCCCCCAGATCCATCCAGCTCGAGTTGTCCGGTTGCGAAGTAGACACCAGCGAGGTCATCAGTTTCTACATCACAGTCAAGCCCGGAGAAGGTTTGTTTTGAGCCTGACGTTACGTTACCAATTACTTCAACGTCCCGGCTTGTCCAGCTGACACCTGAACCGTAGAAGGTCCCGGCCTTTACCCCGGTTGCATCAGCGTTGAACCATAGCTCAAACGTATCCAGAACGCCGGAGTCGTTGGCGGGGTTGGCCTCATCAATATCGGTGGAGGCCACAGAAAGGTAAGTATCCCTATCAGTCGCCCCGGGGCCGACATCAATCGTCCCCGGCACCAGCTCCCGCACCCTGCCGGCACCGTCCAGCTCGCCGGCCAGACTGCGGAACCGCTCCTCGGCTTCGGCGACCACGAGCTGCTCGTCGTAGCCCTTCGGCAGGATGAGGCCGTTCCCCAGCCGCTCCGGGTCGTTCATCAGGCGGCGAAAGCGGCTCATGTCCTCCCGCTCAAACCGCCCGCGGGTGGAGAGCAGCACGTCGATGGTGGCCAGCACGTCAGGCGTGAAGATGCGCTGGATTTCCGCCTTGAGCTGCGTCTCAGTGGTCTGGGGGTTGATGCGGATAAAGTGCGTCAGGAAGGGGTTGAGCACCATCCGGGTCGGCAGGGAGGCCAGCCACTCCTGGAAGTCCTCCGGGAACAGCGGCCGGCCGCGCTCATCAACCGGGCCGGGATAGCCGCCCTCCGGGATTACTGGCCGGGGGACGTGGTGGCGCGGATAGCAAAGGCTTCCCTTAGCCGGATAGAGGCCTACACCTACCTTGAGAAGGTCATGGTGGATGTGGACGTTGCGGAGCCTGACAGTCGGTTTTAGCACTGGCGGCCCCCTTTTAGCTCAGCGTAATGGTAACCTCGAGCGTCCAGGTGCCGCCGGACTTGGTGCCCAGGGACTCAACCTTGCGGTTCATAAGGACGTTGGTCTGGTTTTCCCTGACGGCCCATTCCTCCCAGGCGAAATTGCCGTCGCCCGCCCCCCAGGAACCCTTGAAGGTCATCACCTGGCTGGCGGAGGTGGGGTAGCCGCCCTCCATGCCCTGCCAATCGGTGCTGCCCCCCTGCAGGGTAGTCTGGCCAGCGGCCGCGGCGGTATTGGAGTTGCCGACGCCGACTTCAGCGTGGGTGCTGTCGTAGAGGTTGGCCGAGACGCCGGTTATCAGGTCCTCCATGAGGTCGATGCCGGCGTTGAGTAGGAGATTGCCCTCGCCCTCAATGACTTCGAAGGGGACGAACAGGTTATGGAAAGCCCTCTCCCACCGGCCCTTTGTCAGCCACCAAGTTCTGAGCCAGAGTATCGGGT
>DAOULO010000096.1:0-2621 GCA_034420195.1 Dehalococcoidales bacterium | reverse complement strand
TTGCCGGTGGGGGTAAGACCGCAAGTAGACTACTTGTTTGATAGGCGGCGTGTGTAAGTGCAGTAATGTATTGAGCTAAGCCGTACTAATGGTCGAGGGCTTGACCTGTTTCAGGGTTGATATTAGAGAACTTCATAAAAGAGAAGAGGCGTGTAAAAGCGCCTCTTTTTATTTAATACCCGATATACGTAGACTATTATGATATAATCAAGAACAAGAAACAATGAGGAGGCTGTGCATGTATGAGTACTGGATTGGAAAGGATGTAGACTACGACCGAATTTGGGAAGCATATGACAGCGGTTATCAGTATATACAGAAATACCGCACTATGCGTGTACATTTAATTCGTTTTGTCTTCAGTCAGCAGCCTAGTGAACTGCCTTTGTTTAATTTTGAAGCTGTTTTTAAGACCATAAAAGGATATTTTCACGATTTAAAGCGTTTATGTCTTGACCAAAGCGAATATGGGATGGCTGGACCATTATTCATATACAGTGTAGAGCGTTCTTCAGGAATTTGGACATTTGTGGGCGAACTTCGTCAGTTGTTGTTACTTGGCACTACACTAGCTGATGAAAAGGCTATCGGGCAGAAACTCGATAATTGGGATAAAAGATTTCGGATCTTTCGGAAATATTTCGGTGATTCACTTTCGGAGAAAGACTTCTGGATGTTTATGAATGCCAAAACACCTAGGCAGATTGATAAAGCTGTAAAACGCTTGATTGAGCAAAAAATCGAGAAAATAGAGATTTCACGCGAGCCGTTTGATGGCGATATCAAGCAGACGGAATCAACTTTAGTTGACATCAAACGCTTACTCAGTGAAGCCGACCAAGATTCAGAAGAATAACCCTTTGCATGTTTTGAATGTGTATGGGTTATAGAATAAAACGCTCAGGAGGGGCACTAGCCCCCCTAACTCCCCAACTTGACACCCCAACCCCACCCCACCTAAAATGACCCTATCCCGTTCGCGAGGAGGCAACATGGCCGCCGAAGAAAAGAAAAAATCCAGCCGGCGGTGGGAAGTCGGCGGGGTGTTTATTCCCGCCGGTCTGTTTATTGGCATGGGCATTGGCTGGGCGCTGGGGTACATGGTTCAGGGCCTGTTCGTGGGGCTGGGCGCCGGCTTTCTGGTTATGGGCCTGGTGGCGGCCTTCATACGCGACTAGTTGCTAACTGGCCGCTCCGTGTTGTATATTGACCGTGGAGAGCGGCCATGAACCGACACGAAGCCCTGGAGTCCATCAAGGAAAACGTCGAGAACGAAAACCTGGTCAAACACATGCTGGCGGCGGAGGCCGTCATGCGCGCCCTGGCGCGGCGGCTGGGGGAGGACGAGGCGGAGTGGGCGCTGGCGGGCCTGCTGCACGACATCGACGTGGAGCTGACCGAGGGCGACATGACCAGCCACAGCCGGCTGGGGGCCGACCTGGCCCGCGACCTGGGCGCCTCCGACGCCATCGCCAATGCCATCCTCTGCCACAACGAAACGCACGGCATTACCCCCAAGACTAATCTTGAAAAAGCCCTCTACTGCGCCGACCCGCTGACCGGCCTGATTACGGCGGCGGTGCTGGTGCGTCCCGATAAGAAGTTAGCCGGACTGGAGGCTACCTCGGTGCGCAAGCGTTTCAAGGAGAAGAGCTTTGCCGCCGGGGCCTCCCGCGAGCAAATCGCCCGCTGCGCCGATATCGGCCTGGAGCTGGACGAGTTTATCGCCATCGGCCTGGCCGCCATGAAGGAAATCGCCCCGGAGCTGGGGCTTTAGTTCACCGAAATCTGCGAGCCTGCCTCCGTCTTCACCACGTCAATGCGCGTGGGGAAGGCGTCTTTCAGTTCTTCCATGTGGGTGATGACCAGTATCCTTTCGAAGTCGCCCTGGATGGAGTTGATGGCCTCCTTGAGCTTCTCGATACCGGCGGCGTCCTGCGTGCCGAAGCCCTCGTCGATAATCAGGGTGGGCAGGGGTGCCCCGGCGCGCTTGGCCAGGAGGCGCGAGAGGGCGATGCGGATGGCGAAGTTGATGCGGAAGGCCTCGCCACCGCTGAACATCTCGTAGTTGCGCGTGCCCAGCCCGTCGTCAATGTTGATGTCCAGCGTCTCCTGCACGGTGCCTTTCTTGGTCTCGCGCTGGGTATCGAACTTTACCGTCATCTGCCCATCAGTGAGCTGTGCCAGCAGCCGGTTGGCCTCGGCCTCAATTTCGGGCAGGGCCGTCTCGATGAGGAGGGCCTGGATGCCGGTCTTGCCGAAGGCGCGGGCCAGCTCGCGGTAGACGGTCTCTTCCTGGGAGGCCCGGGCCAACTCGGCCTCTTTCTCTTTTCGCTTGGTTTCCAGTTCCTCGCAGCGTGCCAGCCTGGCCTTGACGCTGCCGACGGCCTCCTGAGCGCGGGCCCGCCGGGCGGCCACCTCGCGGTACGCGGCCTCGGCGGCGGTAAGTTTGGCGGTCAAATCCGGCAGGGCGGTAATCTCGGCGGTGATGGCTTCTTTCCTGGCGGTATCTGCCGCCAGGCTTTCCCGCAACTGTTTGGCGGACTCCTCGGCGCGGGCGGCGGCCTCTTGCTCCGGCTCAATATTCTGCCGCGCCTCGTCCAGCTTGCTTTGCTCACTCT
>DAOULO010000095.1:0-3993 GCA_034420195.1 Dehalococcoidales bacterium | reverse complement strand
AGAATACCCGTGACGATAATCACCTTGATAGAGCCGATTTTATCCGAGATATAGCCCCCCACCGGGCCGGCCCAGAGCCCCGAGGAAAAGACGATGGCCATCAGCCCGCCGGCCACCGCGTTGGACGCCCCCAGCTCGTCGGTCATGTAAAGCGTCAGAAAGGGCATCACCGACATGCCGATGCCCCCGCCGATGACCATCATAGTGAGAAAGGCAATCAGCCGCCGCTTGTAGCCCGGCTGCGGCGCTTTTTCCTCGATTATCCTCTTCTTCACCGTCTCCACGTGGGCCTTGCCGCCGTGGCGCGAGAGATAGATATAGAAAATCAGGGCGAAGACGACCGTGGGCACGGCCAGGATGATGAAGGAGTAGCGCCAGCCGTTGTCCTCCCCGAAGGCACCTACGATGGCCGCGGCGATGATGGGCGCCACGAAAAAGGCGGCGTTGCCCCCCACCAGGTGAAAGCCCAGGGCACGCCCCCGTAACTGCGGCTCGACCGAGGCGGAGATGAGCGGCGTGGCCGCCGGGTGATAGCCCCCGGAGAGGAGCCCCATCAGCATGAGGAAAACGATGAACATGATGAAATTGGTGGAAACGCCCACCAGGATGCCGGCCACGGCCACGCCCAGCGTGCCCACCATAATGAGAGCCGTGGGGCCAAAGCGGTCGGCGAACCAGCCCGCCGGCAGCTGCCCGGTGGCGCTGGACAGGGCGAAGGCCATCGGTATCGTCGAGGCCTCGGTATACGTGCCTATCTTAAAATAGTCGCGTATGGTCGGGAAGAGGGGCTGCTGGAGCGCCATCAGGAAATGATGGGCGGCGTGCGCCAGAATGAAAAACGGCAGCGAGGTAAACAGGAACGAGCGCGGTTTCTTCTTGGTAATCGTCGGCGTCCTTTCGGAGTCGAATTTCGCTCGTGCCGGTGAGCCGGGATACGGGCTGGAATAATTATATATATTCCCCTCGCAAAAAACAAATAGCTAATTCCCCGCCGCGGGCTATTGACAAAGGCAAACTGATATGTTACGATATATCGTAATGTTCGGTAAGCATTTCTTCCCGCCGGGACGGCCGCCGCGCCTCTTTGAGAAAGGCGACCTGAAATACGTCATCCTCAATCTCCTCAAGGACAAGCCGGCCCACGGATACGAGATAATGCGCGCTATGGAGGAATATTTCCACGGCTTCTACTCCCCCAGCGCCGGGAGCGTCTACCCCACCCTGCAGCTGCTCGACGACATGGGCTACGTCAGCTCCTCGGAGCGGGACGGCAAGAAGGTCTACACCATCACCGACGAGGGGCAAAGGTTTCTCCAGGAGCAGCAGGACGTCATCGCCAAGATAAAGGGGCAGATGAAGGACTGGTTCCACCCCCGCAACATCGGCAACCTGCACGAGGCTATCCACGAGCTCCACAACCTGGGGCACCTCGTCGGCCACAGCACCCGTCACCTGGAGGCAGAGCAATGGGACCAAATCAAGGAGGCCATCGTCCGCGCCCGCCACGAGATTGAGGAAATCATCAAAAAATAGAGCGGTCAGGAGTTACCGGCACGGGGCGCTGCCCTGTGCTATAATATCAAGATAAAAGTGTCCGACGCGATTATCCGGGTAGAAAACCTCGTCAAGAAATACGGCGACCTCGTCGCCGTGGACCACATCAGCTTTAACGTCAACCAGGGCGAAATCTTCGGCTTTCTGGGGCCCAACGGGGCCGGCAAGACGACCACCATCAACGTCCTCTGCACCCTGGCCAAGCCCACCTCGGGACAGGCCATCCTCAACGGCTACGACGTGGTACGCCAGCAGAGCCAGGTGCGCCAGTCCATCGGGCTGGTCTTTCAGGACTCCTCCCTCGACGACCGCCTCACCGGCCTGCACAACCTGCGCTTTCACGCCATGGTCTACAACGTCCCCCGCGACCAGCGCAACGAGCGCATCGAGCACGTCCTCAAAATGGTCGACCTCTGGGACAAGCGCAACAACTTCGTGCGCACCTATTCCGGCGGCATGAAACGCCGCCTGGAGCTGGCCCGCGGCCTGCTGCACTACCCGCGCGTCCTCTTCCTCGACGAGCCCACCCTGGGCCTCGACCCGCAGACGCGCAACCACATCTGGGAATACGTGCTGGAGCTGCAGAAACGCGAGGGCACGACGGTATTTTTGACGACCCACTACATGGACGAGGCCGAAAAGGCCAGCCGCATCGCCATCATCGACCACGGCAAACTGGTGGCCATGGATACCCCGGAGAAGCTCAAGCGCATGGTGGCCAAGGACATCATCACCCTCAAGACCGACGACAATACGGCCGCCGCCGCGGCTATCGCGCAGCGCTATAACACCGAAGTGCGCCCCGACGGCGACAACCTCACCTTCGCCGTGGAGAACGGCGAGGAGTTCCTGCCCGTCTTCCTCAAGGAAACGTCCATTAAAATCAGCCATATCAGCCTGCGCCGCCCCACCCTGGAAGACGTCTTTCTCAAGCTGACGGGGCGGGAAATCCGCGACGAGGAGGTGGGCAACTCCATCAAGGAGCACCTGCGCCAGCAAGGCCGCATGAGGCACTAAGCAAGACGATGAACAACATGCTGGGCATCTACACCATCTGGTACCGGGACGTGCTCCGCTTCTGGCACGATAAGGCCCGCATGTTCTCGGCCATCCTCTTCCCGGTGATGTTCCTCGTCATCTTCGGCAGCGGCCTGCAGGGCTCCATTCCCCTCATGGCCGGCGGCGTCAACTTCACCCAGTTCATGTTCCCCGGCATTATGGGCATGTCCGTCCTCATGGGCTCGTTCATGTCCGGCGTCTCCATCGTCTGGGACCGCGAGTTCGGCTTCCTCAAAGAGGTGCTGGTGGCCCCCATCTCGCGCGTCACGGTGGCCGTGGGGCGTACCCTCGGCGCGGCCACGGTAGCCACCATCCAGGGCATCATCATCCTGGTACTGGCCCCCATCCTCAATGTCCCTCTCAGCGTCGGCGCGGTCTTCGCGCTGCTACCGCTGATGTTCCTGCTGGCCGCCTCGATGGGCTCGATGGGCATCCTGCTGGCCTCGCGCGTCAAGTCCACCGAGGCCTTCCAGGCCATCATGCAGATGCTCATGTTCCCCATGATATTCCTCTCCGGCGTCTTCTTCCCCATGCAGAACCTGCCCGCCTGGATGAGCTTTATCGTTAAAATCAACCCCGCTACCTACGGCGTAGCCTCTATCCGCCAGATGGTGCTGGGCACCATCCCGGACTCGCCCTTCAATATCTACCTCTTCGGCCATCTGATGACCATCTGGGAGAACATCGGCGTGCTGGCCGTCTTCGGCCTCATCATGATTCTGCTAGCGATGTGGTCTTTCGGGCGGCAGGAGTAAAGAACTAAGGGCTAAGCCGTGGCTGAGCCGAGGGTGGCCCGCCTCCCGAAGTCTCGTACGGAGGGCAGGCTTGGGTGGGAATAGATAACAGCGAGGGGCGGGGTGGGGCCAATTATCCCCCGAAAGGCTGATAGCCTGAAGGCTGGCGCCACTTGGTGAATAGTAGCACGACGTAGCCCAGCGCCAGACACATGAGCACCCCGGCGTAAATCACGTAAGCGTAATCGGGCAGGTAGCGCGCCGTCAGGCCGACGTGGCCCAATACGTCGGTGACCCAGCGGTTGGCCGGCTCGTAGCTGTAGAACCACCAGGGGACGTTGGTCAGCCATACCCAGATAGCCGGGAACACGGCCAGTCCCAGGGCAAAAATCCGCTCGCCGCGGTACTGCGTCCGGGCGGCCAGCAGCAGGGCCAGCGGGATATAGACCACCAGGTACTGGTAGTTGACGCGGTAGAACAGGCCGATGAAGACCAGGATGCCCGCCAGGGCCGCCTGCAGCGGCGTGATGGCCCGCCGGTAGCTCAGGAAGGCGGTCGCGGCCAGACCGATGAGCAATACCGGCAGCATCCACGTTATCACGCCGCTGGTATCCCAGCCGAAGACCTGGTGCAGGTAGGTCAGCAG
>DAOULO010000094.1:0-12470 GCA_034420195.1 Dehalococcoidales bacterium | reverse complement strand
GTATGAAATAAGCCGCCTGATGGAATAGGTAAAGAGAGAGCCGCTACTCTGGCGGGTCATTAGTACCTACGGGCATCCCACGCAACCTACGCAGCCAGCGTAGGAAAAAGATGTTACCGTCTCCAGTCAGGGTAGCGGCTTAATTATCTAATTATATCACTTATAATAGTTTATTGTCAAATAGTGATTGACCGATTTAGGAAAACAATTTCAATAATTGTTCATTTTGCTATTGACAAATGCTTGAGCGGTATGCTATAATATAGTCAGTTAGGATAGAGGATAAGAAGATGAATAAGCTGAGTTTAGACCGCCAAGCCCAAATAATAAAAGTCCTCTGCGAAGGCAACTCAATCCGCAGCACCGCCCGCATAACCGGAACGGCGGTCAACACTGTAGTTAAACTACTCAAAGAAGTAGGAGTAGCTTGCCTCGACTATCAGGACATGGCGATGCACAACCTCCCCTGCCAAAAGCTACAGTGTGACGAGATATGGAGTTTTGTCTACTCGAAAGCCAAGAACGTGCCAGAAGATAAACAGGGTAAGTTTGGCTACGGCGACGTCTGGACATTCACGGCGATAGATGCCGATACGAAGATAGTCCCCACCTGGATGGTAGGGCAAAGGACGGCGGATTGCGCTTTCGATTTCATTAACGACCTAAAGAGCCGACTAACTAACAGGGTGCAGCTGACGACTGACGGCCACAAGATGTATCTGGAAGCGGTTGAAAAGACCTTTGGCTCGGAAATAGATTTCGCCCAACTGGTTAAGATATACGGCCAAGAGCCTGAGAGCGAAAAGCGTTACAGTCCGGCTAAATGCATAGGTGCTAACAAGGAAGTCATACAGGGCAACCCTGATGAATCGAAGATTTCAACAAGCTACGTTGAACGGCAGAATTTGACGATGCGAATGAGCATGAGGCGATTTACCAGACTGACCAATGCCTTTTCAAAGAAGATAGAGAATCACGTTTTAGCCCTGTCCCTCTATTTCATGCACTACAACTTCGTCCGGCCTCATAAGTCCCTGGCGAATCCCTACCCAACAACTCCGGCGATGGCAGCCGGACTAACCAAGCATATCTGGACTGTAGAAGAAATAGTAAAACTAGCTAGTTGATTGTGGTAAAATGGGGCAAAATGTTAAGTGGGAACAATCCGATGGAAAATGTTGAAAAAGATGTTAATAAACTAGCCAAATTAGATGTTGACAAATATGTTCGTAAGGCCTCTGGTGCCTGCGAAGAAAATGTCAAGATTAAGATTGTGATTCCCCTTTTAAATATGCTTGGCTACGATACTAATGAAAACATGGACTTTGAACATCATGTTCAAAATAAGAAAGCAGACATAGCCTTACTTCTGGATGATAAACCAAAGCTACTTGTAGAAACAAAGGATTTAGACCAACAGTTAGACAATCACGTTATTCAAGGTCTTGATTATGCTTTCAATAAGGGCGTTGAGTGGGTTGTTCTTACTAACGGATTAGAAATTCGTATTTACAAGTCTTTTATCCCAGGTATTTCAAATCCAAAGGACAGATTACTTTATAAAACAACTCTAAAACAATTACCCCAATCATTTGTGGCTCTTTCGGAGCTTATTGGCAAATCACACCTATATAAAGCGAAGAATTTAAGCGAAAAGGTTGAAAGTGTTAAAGAGAACATAACAGAACAAATATTAATTGAAGATTTAGCTAAATGTAGGGAGAGACTTTTTAAAGACTTATTAGCTCAATTTAAAACTCGGTATAAGGAAGATAAGAAATTTAAAGAACTAATTGATGCTTGGGCTACCCTTGTTCAGATGAATGTCTCTGACCCTGAAATAATAGACAAACTCTGCAAAGAGGGTGCTTATACTCTGATAAACCGTGTTTTATTCTTGAGAATTTGTGAAGATAGGGGGCATGTTAAACCGAAACTCTCGAAAGACGCTATCGCTAAGTGGCGTGAAATGGTTGAGGAACCAAGCAACTTATTAGGTATAGCATTTAAGGAAATCGCCAAACGCTTTGAAGGTTTATACAAATCTCCCTTGTTCGATTCTATTAACTTTGAGGATATAGAATGGAATACGAACACAATTAATTTTGTTTTAGACAAACTCGGAGAACATAATTTCTCCAATATAAGCAAGGATATTTTAGGTAGAGCATACGAGCAACATATATCTAGAAAAGAACGTAAGGAACTGGGGCAGTTTTATACACCCGATTTCGTTATTGATTATATTTTAGACAGGGTTTCTATTTCACCTAGTAAGACTATACTAGACCCAGCGTGTGGGTCAGGTGGGTTTTTAATAAGGGCATATGATAGGTTAAGAAAACAATATGTGGAGGATGGATGGGATGAAAAACTCATCCACCAGCAAATATTGAATGAAAACTTATTCGGGATTGACATTAATCCTTTCGCTACTCAATTGACAGTTATGAATCTATATTTAAAAGACCTTATCCATCCTACGGGCGATATTAATGTGGTTGAAGGTGACACACTTGAAAAGCTGGAGGAAAAATTTGACTTAAAAATTTATGAAGTTCAACATCCGTTGTCTTATATAACGAAGACCGATAAAAAACTAACTTACGCACTATTACTGCAAAACAGACCGTTTGATATTATTGTTGGCAATCCACCATATATTAGTTTTGGTACTAGAGGCACTTTAGGCGCTAACGAAATGAAAAAGGGTTATCTTAAATTCTTGAGAAAAAACTACCCTAATTCTGCTGAATATAAATTGAGTACCTATTCCATTTTTCTCGATAGAGGAATAGAACTCCTAGCAGATTCAGGGGAATTAGGCTTCATTGTACCCGATGGTTTTTTACTTGGTAAGTATTATTCCAAGATTCGGCGAAGAATACTAGACTCATGTGCAATAAAAGAAATATGCATATTCAAAAAGGATTTTTGGGGACAAGGCATCGTTGGATTACCTGTAATAATCATCTTACAGAAAGAACCTGTAAAGGATAAAAGGACAAATAATCCAGTAAAAGTACGCCAGTGTACTTTTGATAAGGCATCAAACGAGTACCATTTTAGAACATATAGTTATAACCAAAAATACTTTGAAAATACGATACTGAATAGATTTAGACTATTGTTTAGTAAGACGGAAATGGACTTTGTAAGAAATATGGAGCATGACAGTAAAAGCCTTAGCGAATTTGTAAGTATCCATACTGGCATACGACCTAAACATGATAGAAAAACAGTGATTAGCAATTCGAAGTTAGGTAATAAATGGCAACGGGGGTTAGTATCAAGTAGTGAAATTGAAAGATATGTATTACATTACGCTGGTAATTTCCTTAATATAGAACCGAGCCTATTATGGAGTGGTGGATGGAATCCAGTAATAATTCATGCTCCTAAAATACTCATAAGAAGAACTGGGGATAGACTCATAGCTTGCTATGACGACCAATCCTTCTATCATTTAGATAATATTCATTCAATAGTTTCCAAAGGTTCAACTAACCAGTTGAAATTCATTCTAGCAATCATCAATTCAAAGATAATGAATTACTATTACAAGTTAATAAGTCTGGAATCAGGAAGGGTCATGGCTCAGCTAGACATAGAAACTATTGAGCAACTACCAATAAAACAACCGTCTAAAGAGCAGCAGAATGAGATTGTAAACCTAGTTGATAAGGTAATGGACTTAAAGAAAACACTTCTTGAAACAGATGTAGAAAAGGATTTAGCCTCTATCACAACTCAAATGGAACAGTTTGATAAAGAAATAGATAATAAAGTTTGCTTACTATATGGTATTAATTGCGCCGATATAAAAAGCAATTAATTGTTAACCGCAAATTGACATCCTCTATTTTGGGATTACAATTCGCACTAGGAGGTGATATTATGGCTGATGAACGTACAATAATGTGGTCGGGCAAATCAGGGCAAGAATATAAATATTGGATATTCCCGATAATAGGAACATCATTTGAACCAGTAGCGGGTAATTACATTTTTGCTAGGGAAACCAAACCGCACACTTGGACGCCAGTATATATTGGTGAGACAGAAAATCTGCAAAATCGTTTGACCACCAACCATGAGAAAATGCCCTGTATAAACCGCTATGGTGGAACACACGTCCATACGCACACTAGTAGTAGTAGTGATACCATTAGACGCCAGGAAGAAGCTGACATCAGAAGCAATTGGAATCCACCATGTAACCAAGAAGATTAATTCTGACTAAGCCGATTCACCCTACTGTTTATATACGACTGTTAATTTCAAGGAGGCAATTATGAAGGTCGCAGTCACTTGCCTGAAATGTGGATACAAAGTCGAAGAAGATATAGAAGTAGAGATGGATGCTAACAGATTTTCAGAGGCTCTCAAGTTCATGCAACAACAAACCAAAGAGCATCACCATCCAGAAGTAAGGGACTCATTTAAGTGGCGACTTGGGTGGGAGAGTTAATACGTTAGTGAGCAAACCCTATTTAGCCAATAATTGAAATATCGAATCTATCCTGTTATTCAAATAAAAAAATGCGCCAATAATCACTACAACCACACCATAGAATTCCCCTCGATTAATCATCCCAACACGGATAGGGCTATTGCTCATATTCGTTGCCTTATTATACCCTTGTAACTAAGCAATTCATATACGGGTGATATTTCTTAATATGTTTATTAGGAATAATATAATCCCCACACCTATAATCAAATAGGCTATTATTTTATTCGATAAGTCAAATATATCCGAGACTACAACCCAAGCGATAAACAATATAGCGAGCAAGGCAACGATATTGCTTAAAGTTCTCATAACACCCTCCCAGCTTCTTCTCATTCGCCAAACAACCACCAATTGTTAATTTCAAACTGATACACTACCCTAGAATCGTTACCCTTGACAACCCACCTTTTCCGTGTTAAATTAAACATAACTGAATATGTAAAGGCTGCGAACAAGAGTAGTAAGCCCTGAAGCGGGGCGCAGAGAGCCGGGTAAGGTGTGAGCCGGTGCCAGCGCCGGGGCCGAATGGACTTGGGAGCCGCAAACCGAAATCCTGAGCTTGCCGAAGGAAAGTAGGCTTTGCCGCCAGGGAAGCGTTAACAAATCCCGGGGTATCGGGGCTGCTTGAGCCACCATCCGCCTCTGTACCTGCCAGAGATGTCCTCCCGCCGGAGGACAAGAAGGGTGGCACCGCGGTATTACCTCCGCCCCTTCGAGGGGACGGGGGTTTTTTATTGGGAGAGATGATGTACCGACCGTCGCTCGCCGAAGCGAGACAACTAAAGAGCCAGGGCAACCTGCTGCCGGTCTACCGGGGAATCAAGGCCGACCTGGAGACGCCGGTATCGGCCTACCTCAAGATTGCCCGTGGCCGCTACTCCTTCCTGCTGGAGAGTGTCGAGGGCGGCGAGCGGCTGGCGCGCTATTCCATCCTGGGCACCGAGCCGGCCAAGGTCATCACCACCGGCGGCAAGAATAAGGTTGACCCGCTGGCGCTGGTCGCCGAGGAGTTCAAGAAATACCGCACCGTGATTGCCCCGGACCTGCCGCGCTTCCACGGGGGCATGGTGGGCTACCTGAGCTACGAGGTGGCCGGATACTTCGAGCGGCTGCCCTCGCCGCCGGCCGACCCCCTGGCCCTGCCCGAGGCCTGCCTGTTGCTGGCCGATACGCTGCTCATCTTCGACCACCTCACCCATGTCATCAAGGTGGTCGCCCACGTCAATCTCGACGGCGATATCGAAAAAGGCTATCAAGAGGCCGTCGGCAAGATAGACAGCCTGGTGGCCAGATTGCAAGGGCCGGTGCCGGCGCCGCCGGAGGCCGCGCCGATTAGCGACCCCGCTCCGACGCAGAACGTGACCCGGGCCGAGTACGAGGCCACCGTGGCCCGCATGAAGGAGTACATCTACGACGGCGATATCATCCAGGCCGTCCCGTCGCTGCGGCTGGGGCGGCGCACCGGGGCGCCTCCCTTCGCCATCTACCGGGCGCTGCGCTCCGTCAACCCATCGCCGTACATGTACTACCTGCACCTCGGCGACTTCCATATCGTCGGGGCCTCGCCGGAGCTGCTCGTCCGCGTCGAGGACGGCATCGTCTCCAACCACCCCATCGCCGGGACGCGCCCCCGCAGCCCCGATGCTAGCGAGGACGCCGCCCTGGCCGAAGAGCTCAAGGCCGACGAAAAGGAGTGCGCCGAGCACCTCATGCTGGTGGACCTGTCCCGCAACGACGTGGGGCGCATCAGCGAGGCGGGCAGCGTGGAGGTCACCCAGTTCATGGACATCGAGCGCTACTCGCACGTGATGCACCTCGTCTCGCACGTGCAGGGGAAACTGCGGCAAGGCCTCACCCAGTTCGACGCCCTGCGCGCCTGCTTCCCGGCGGGGACGGTCTCCGGCGCCCCCAAAATCAGGGCCATGGAGATTATCGCCGAACTGGAACCCGACAAGCGCGGCCCCTACGCCGGGGCGGTCGGCTACTTCGACTTCTCCGGCAACATGGATACCGCCATCACCATCCGCACCATCATCGTCAAGGACGGAATTGCTTACGTGCAGGCAGGCGCCGGCATCGTCGCCGACAGCGTCCCGTCGCGCGAGTATCAGGAGTGCCTTAACAAGGCCCAGGCGCTCCTCACCGCTATCGAGCGGGCGGAGGCGGGCGAATGATTTTACTGATTGATAACTACGACAGCTTCACCTACAACCTCTTCCAGTACCTCAGCGAGCTGGGGGCCGAGGTCAGCGTCGTCCGCAACGACGCCATCACCCTCGACGGGATTGCCAGGCTCGCCCCGGAGCGCATCGTCATCTCGCCGGGGCCGGGCTACCCTAAAGACGCCGGTATCTCCACCGCGGTCATCCGCCGCTTCGGGGAAAGCCAGCCTATCCTGGGGGTCTGCCTGGGGCACCAGTGCCTGGGCGAGGCCTACGGCGGCACCGTCGACCACGCCGGGGAAATCAAGCACGGCAAGACCTCGCTCGTCCACCACGACGGCCAGGGCGTCTTCCGCGGCCTGCCCGACCCCTTCGCCGCGGTGCGCTACCACTCGCTGGCGGTAAAGGGCTATAATTTACCCGAATGCCTGGAGGTCAGCGCCCGCACCGACAACGACATCATCATGGGCCTGCGGCATAAGGACTACCCGGTGGAGGGCGTCCAGTTCCACCCGGAGTCCATCGCTACCAAGGTGGGCAAGGACTTGCTGAAGAATTTTTTGGAGATGTGAGAGAGTAAATCCCCCTCAGTCCCCCTTTTTCAAAGGGGGAAGCTAAGCGGGGAGGAAAGCTAAGGGATAAGCGGCAGATGCCGCAGGGTGGTTTGGGTGGGAATAGATAACTCCGAGGGGCAGGGAGGAAAAACAAATGAATATAACGAGACCAAACGCCATGGCAGTGATATTAATCCTCATCGGCATTGTCTTCTTCGTGCTGATGTTCTTCCACCCTATTTCCGAGACTGCCCTAGCCGTGGCCGGGGCCGGCTTCCTGGCGGCGGGATTCATCCAGCTGGCGGCTTATTATATTACCGAGCAAAGCAGGAAGAACTCCGAGCAGCTCATCGCCAAGCTGGACGAAATAAAAGAAGAACTCAAGAAGGAAGAACCCAAGAAAGGCGGCGTCGCCATCGCCGACGTGATTGCCTCCGGGATGAAGTACTACAGCGAGTATATGAAAAAGGATACCGAAGAGAAGAAAGAATAACTACGGGATAAGCCGAGGAAGCCGCGAGGGCGGCTTGGGTGGGAATAGATAATAACGAAGGGGTGGGGAGGTGAAAGATGACAAGGAACGATTTAAGAATATTATATTTCACCATCGCAGGTTTAACCGCGGTAGTAGTATTCCTAAGATTGATTCATCAAATTGATACTGCGCAAGGTATAAGTTTGGTAGTGACAGCTACCCTCGTTTTGGTAACTAGTCTTTACGTTAGGCGAACCGGAGAAATTGCCGAGGCTACAAAGGAACAAGCTAAAGCTAGTATAAAAATGGCTACGGAGATGAGAGAGCAGAGAATCATGGCATCAAGACCCATAATTACACCTAAGGCTTTTCATATATCTAAAGCGGACATTAGGACTTTTGGTTCTAGAGATTATTTTTCGCATTTTGAAATATATAACGAAGGAAATGGCCCTGCCATAGAAATTGAATTGTGTCTTCTTGATAAAAATAAGGATGGCTTTGAAAGCAGTCGAGATACTATTTTAAGAGCACACGAGCCGCCGATAAAATTCCTGCCTTCTAGTATCCATGCTCTTAAAGAACACGTTACTTACTATCTTGTTTGTCAATATAAGAGTATTTTCGCTCCTAATATCTGGTATCAAACATGGTTGCCTTTTGTGCCAAGTAAATCTGTTAACAAGGGAAAAATCTATATAATACCTGGTGAGCTAAAGTTCAAAGAGGTTCAAGAAAAAGGTCGTATCAAAACCTTTGGGGGGAGCAAACCCAAATGATTAAAGAAGCCATCGCCTCACTGGTCGAAGGTCAAGACCTCACCTTCGAGGCTGCCTCCGGCACGATGGAGGAAATCATGACCGGCGCGGCCACGCCCGCCCAGATTGGCGCCTTTCTTACGGCCTTACGCCTCAAGGGCGAGACCCCCGACGAGATTGCCGGCCTGGCCTCCGTCATGCGCGCCCACGCCACCCCGGTAAATATCACCGGCCCGGCCATCGACATCGTCGGCACCGGCGGCGACGGCTCCGGCAGCTTCAATGTCTCCACGGCGGCGGCCTTCGTGGCGGCCGGGGCGGGCCTCAAGGTGGCCAAGCACGGCAACCGCGCCGCCTCGAGTAAGTGCGGCGCCGCCGATATCCTGGAGGCGCTGGGGGTTAAGATTGACCTGCCGGCGGAGAAGGTCGCCGCCTGCATCGAGGAAGTCGGCATCGGCTTCATGTTCGCCCAGGTCTTCCACCCCGCTATGAAGCACGTCGCCGGCCCCCGCCGCGAGCTCGGCATCCGGACGGTCTTTAATACCCTGGGGCCGCTGACCAACCCCGCCCGCGTCGCACACCTGGTGCTCGGCGTGGCCAGCCAAGAAATCGGCGACAAGATTGCCTGGGTGCTGGCCCGCCTCGGCATCGAGCACGCTCTGGTCGTCCACGGCTGCGACGGCCTCGACGAGCTCTCCATCAGCGACGCGTCGCTTATCTGGGATGTTACCAAAGATAAAGTATCATCCCCGCGTGAGGTCACCCCGGCCAGCTTCGGGCTTACGATGGGCAGGCGCGAGGAAATTCTGGGCGGCACGCCGCCGGAGAACGCCGCCACCCTGCGTAAAATCCTCGGCGGCGAGACCGGTACCCTGCGCGACATGATTATCATCAACGCCGCGGCGGCCCTGGTGGCCGCCGACGCCCCGGCCGATTTCAAGGAGGCCGCCCGCCGCGCTGCCGAGACTATCGACAGCGGCCGTGCGAAGGAAAAACTGGAGGCGCTGGTGGCGACAAGCCAGCGTTTAGGGGGATGATGACCGGCACGATACTGGATAAAATCGTCAGCGACAAGCGGCGGGGAGTGGCCGAGGCCAAGCGCCGCGTACCCCTGGCGGACCTCAAGGAGCGCCTCGACCACCGGCCAGCGCCCCGCGATTTCGCCGCCGCCCTGCGCGGCGAGGATATCCGGCTGATTGCCGAGGTCAAACAGGCGTCACCCTCGCGGGGACTCTTATGCCCCGATTTCGACCCGGTCAAGCTGGCCAGGACTTACGCCGCCGGTGGCGCCGCGGCCATCTCGGTGCTCACCGAGGTCGACCACTTCCGGGGCAGCCTGGAGTACCTGGCCGCCATCCGCCGCGAGGTGGCCCTGCCCCTGCTGCGCAAGGACTTCATCTTCGACGACTACCAGGTCTACGAGTCGGCCGCCTACGGCGCCGACGCCGTCCTGCTGATAGCCGCTATTTTAGATGACAGCGAGCTTCAAGAAATGCTCGCCCTGGCGGGAAATCTCAGGCTCGACTGTCTAGTGGAAGTGCACAACGAGGCCGAGATGTCGCAGGCCCTCCTGGCCGGGGCGGAAATCATCGGCATCAATAACCGCGACCTGACCACCTTCAACGTGGATATTAACACCACCCGCCGTCTGCGCTTGCTGGCACCGCCGGAGGTAACCGTCGTCAGCGAGAGCGGCCTCAAGACGCCCGACGATATTAAAAAGATGCGGGAGTGTAAGGTCAATGCCGTGCTCATCGGTGAGGCATTAGTCACCGCCGCCGATATCCCCGCCCGCATCAAGGAGCTGCTGGCATGATACGCGTCAAGATATGCGGCATCACCAGCGAAGAACAGGCCCTGGCGGCCACCCAGGCCGGCGCCGACTTCATCGGGCTGGTCTTCGCCGCCAGCCCCCGCCAGATTGCCCCGTCCCGGGCCAGAAAAATCGTGGCCTCCCTCCGGGAAAGCGGCGCCGCGGCGCAGACGGTCGGCGTCTTCGTCAACACCCCGGTAGCCAGGGTCAATAAAATCGCCGATAGCTGCGGGCTGGACTGGGTGCAATTAAGCGGCGACGAGCCCTGGGAATACTGCCGCCAGCTGGCGCGGCCGGTCATCAAGGTCGTCCGCATCAGCCGCGGCAGCGGGCCGGAGCCGGTCTGCCACGACCTAGCCTACGGTCAGAAGCTGCTGGGCCAGCAGCCGCATATCTTCATGCTCGATGCCAGCGTCGCCAGCCGCTACGGCGGCACCGGCCGGACCTTCGACTGGGACCTGGCGCGGCCCATCGCGGCACGCTTTCCGGTCATCATCGCCGGTGGCTTACGTCCCGCCAACGTCGCCGCGGCAATAGAGATAATCGCCCCCTGGGGGGTGGACGTCTCTTCCGGGGTCGAGACGAAGGGCGTCAAGGACCTGAAAAAAATCCGCGATTTTATCCGCAAGGTGAGGCAGAACGATGGCTAGGCCGAAGCCAGAGTCTAAAATGGTGAAAAAGCGCATTCTAACCGGCGACAGGCCCACCGGCCCGCTGCACCTCGGGCATTACGTGGGCTCGCTGGAGAACCGGGTGAGGCTCCAGGACGAGTACGATTGCTTCTTCATCATCGCCGACTACCAGATACTCACCGACCATCTCCGCGAGACAGCGGCGACCGAGGCCGCCATCAGAGAGGTATTGCTGGACTGGCTGGCGGTAGGCATGAACCCGGCCAAGAGCACCTTTTTCATCCAGTCGCAAATCCCGGAAATCACCGAGCTGACGATGGTCTTTACGATGCTGGTGACGCTGGCCAGACTGCAGCGCAACCCCACCGTCAAAGAGGAATTCCGGGCCTCCGGCCAGCACGCCATGAGTTACGGGTTTCTCGGCTACCCGGTTTCCCAGGCCGCCGATATTCTCATCGTCCGCTCCGACCTGGTGCCGGTGGGCGAAGACCAGCTGCCGCACGTCGAGCAGACGCGGGAAATAGCCCGGTCTTTCAACTCAGTCTTTGGCGAGGTCTTCCCCGTGCCGGAAGGACAGGTCGGCAAGGTGGCCAGACTGCCGGGGCTTAACGGGCAAAAAATGGGCAAGAGTCTGGACAACGCTATCTACCTCAAGGATACCCCGGAGGAAGTGCGGCAAAAGGTAAGCCTGGCGATTACCGACCCGGCCCGGATTAAAGCCACGGATAGAGGCCACCCGGATATCTGCAACATCTACCAATACCACCTCGCTTTTAATAAAACCGAGGCCGGGGACATCGAGAAACGCTGCCGCCAGGGTAAAATAGGCTGCGTGGCCTGCAAGCAAAAAGCCGCCGCGGCCATCAACGCCTTTCTCGACCCGGTACGCGAACAAAGGGCCTACTACGCCGCCCGGCCGGGAATCATCCGCGAGGCGCTGCGGGCTGGCACGGCCCGGACACTTGAAGAGGGCCGGGAAACGATGCGACGGGTGCGCGACGCCATGCATTTTAACTATAAGGACTTATGTGATGAAAAGAACCTCACGGCCGGATAAGCGCGGCTACTACGGGGCCTACGGCGGCAAGTTCGTGCCGGAGACGCTCATGCCCGCCCTGGCCGAGCTGGAGGCGGCCTATGCCGCCGCCCGCGACGACGGCGCCTTCCAGGAGGAGTTCGCCACTCTCTGCCGCGACTACGTAGGGCGGCCCACCCCCCTCTACCACGCCCGGCAGCTCTCCGCCCGGGCCGGTGGGGCGGCTATCCTGCTCAAGCGGGAGGATTTGGCCCACACCGGGGCGCACAAGATTAACAACGCCCTGGGGCAGGGGCTACTGGCCCGGCGCATGGGCAAGCAGCGCGTCATCGCCGAGACCGGCGCCGGCCAGCACGGCGTGGCCGCGGCTACGGTCTGCGCCATGCTGGGGATTACGTGCATCGTCTACATGGGCAGCGAGGACATCCGCCGCCAGGCCCCCAACGTCGCCCGTATGAAACTGATGGGGGCGGAGGTGCGCCCGGTGACCTCGGGCAGTCAGACCCTCAAGGACGCCATCAACG
>DAOULO010000093.1:0-27442 GCA_034420195.1 Dehalococcoidales bacterium | reverse complement strand
GTATCAAGGTGATTATCGTCACGGGTATTCTCTCCGGGGGGGTCATCTCCCTCTTCAAGCTGGTGTCCCTGGGGCCGAGCCTCTACATCGTGCTGTTCCTGCAGGGGCTTATCATGGCCCTGCGTATGCCGGTGACCGAGGTCTTCATCATGAGCCAGGCCCCGGCCCGCCACCGCTCCAAGATATTCGGCGTTTACTATTCTACTATGCAGTACACCGGCGCCATCTTCGTGCTGCCGGGGGGCTATCTCATCGAGCGGTTCGGCTTTGATAATGTGTTTACCTGGGCGGCCGTGGGGGTGACGGTGGTGGCCATCATCACGGCCTTGTTTATCTACGACGCCAAGGACAACTATCAGGGCGAGCCGGAGGCTTCTTAGGGGATTTAGTCTTTCGTGCTAAGCCGCTGATGCCGCGAGGGTGGCTTGGGTGGGAATAGATAACACCGAGGGGTGGGGAGGGGTCAAAGCCCCCAAAATCAGTCCGTTTCCTTAGCCACCCGCTCCTTATAGGCCGTCATCAGCTGCCGCGTTATCTCCCCCGGCTTGCCCTCGCCGACGGTAAGCTCCTTGCCGGCGGCGTCGCGGGCGGCCGTCAGCGGCATGATTTCCAGGGTGGAAGCCGTCAGGAAGGCCTCGTCGCACTGCCGGAAGATGCCCACGCCGACGGTGCCCTCGGTGACGATAATGCCCCGCTCGGCGGCCAGCTCCATTACCAGACCACGGGTGATGCCGGGCAGCACGCCGCTGCTCAATGAGGGCGTCATCAGGCGGCCAGACTTGACGAAAAAGCAGTTGCTGGTACTCCCCTCGGCGACGAAGCCGTCGTCGTTGAGGAGCACCGCCTCGTCGCAGCCGTGCTCCACGGCCTCGATGCGCGCCATGACGCTGAGGAGGTAGTTGGTGGACTTGACCCCGGCGGCCAGCGACTGGCGGCAGCGGCGCACCGTGGCCAGGAACATCTTGAAACCGTGCTCGTATTTTTCGGGAGGCGGCGGCACGTACGGCCGGGCGGTGATGACCACGGTGGGCTTACAGCCCCGCTCCGCCCAGGGGTAGCTAGCGGCGTCGCCGTGGGTGACCGTCAGGCGCAGCCGGGCGTCCTTTAGCTTGTTGGCGGCCAGCGTCTCCTCACAGGCCTTGGCCAGGTTGGAGCCGTGCAGCTTGGCCCCCAGCCCGATGGTGTGGGCGGCCTCGCTGAGACGCTTGATGTGCCGCTTGAGGAGAAATATTTTGCCGTTATAGGCGCGCATCGTCTCGAAGAGGCCGTAGCCGTAGAGGAAGCCGTGGTCAAAGACTGAAATACGCGCCTTGGCGGGCGTCACCAGTTTGCCGTTGAGATAGATAAGCTCTGCCATGATTAACTCCCTGCTGCAACCGAAATACTGAGAAAATTCTTTAAGATAGCGTGCCCGTCCGGCGTCATGATGGACTCCGGATGGAACTGGATGCCCTCCACGGCGTCGGCGCGGCTGCGCACCGCCATGATGACGCCGTCCTCCGTCCGGGCCGATACCGCGAGTGGGGCGGGCAGGGTGGCGGCGTCGATAACGAGCGAATGGTAGCGCCCGCCGGTCAGCGGCGACGCCAGGTCCCGGAAGACGGTCTGCCCGTCGTGATGAATGACCGATTCCTTACCGTGCGTGGGGTGCTCCGCCCGCCGGATGCGCCCCCCGTAGACGTAGCCGACGCACTGGTGTCCCAGACAGACCCCTAGGATGGGGATTTTGCCCCGGAAGCGGCGGATAACGTCGTTGGAGATGCCCGCCTCCAGCGGCGTGCACGGCCCCGGCGAGATGACGATGTGGCTGGGGGCAAGCCTGGCAATCTCTTCCAGAGTAATGGCATCGTTGCGGTAGACCACCGGCTCCTGCCCCAGCTCGCCCAGGTACTGCACCAGGTTATAGGTGAACGAATCGTAGTTATCGATGAGCAGTATCATGTCGCCCTCTCCCGGCTCGCCACCGAGAGCCCCAGCGCCTGGAACATCGCCCGGCCTTTGTCCAGCGTCTCGACGTACTCCGCCTCTGGCTCGGAATCGTAGACGATGGCGCCACCCACCTGGAAGTAAGCGCGCCCGTCCTTGACGATGATGGTGCGGATGACGATGTCCAAATCCATGTTGCCGTCAAAGCCCAGGTAGCCCAGCGAGCCGGTGTAGACGCTGCGGCGGGTGGGCTCCAATTCTTCAATAATCTCCATGGCCCGCACCTTGGGCGCCCCGGTAATGGAGCCGCCGGGGAAGGTGGCCTTGAGCAGGTCGGTGCGCGTCTTGCCTTGACATAACTGTCCCACCACCGTCGAGGTGAGGTGGAAGACGGTGGGGTAGGTCTCCAGGACGGCCAGCTCGGTGACCCTGACGGTGCCGTAGCGGCAGACGCGCCCCAGGTCGTTGCGCTCTAAATCCACAATCATGATGTTCTCGGCCCGGTCTTTGGCCGAGGCGAGCAGCTCTCCGGCCAGCGCCCGGTCATCTTCGTGGGTCTGGCCGCGGGGGCGGGTGCCCTTGATGGGGCGCGTCGTCACCCTATCACCGCGCACCTGGAGAAAGCGCTCCGGCGAGGCCCCCACGATGGCCACGCCGTCAAAGTTGAAATAGTTGGCGAAGGGCGCCGGGTTGATGGCGCGCAGCCGCCGGTAAAGCTCGTAGGGCGGGATGTCCAGCCCCGCCTCGAAGCGCTGTGAGAGGTTCACCTGGAAGATGTCCCCGGCGCCGATGTACTCCCGCGCCCGCGCCACGGCCTTGAGGTATTCCTCGTGGGTGAAGTTGCCTTTGAGAGTGCCGCTACCGGCGGGGGCATCCGTTACACCGGCGGCAGCGGGCCAGTTGGCTATCATTTCCTTAAGCTCGGCCAGCCGCGCTTTAGCACGGCGCTGTCTTTTCGCCTCGGTGGTCTCCGGCAGGCCGGTGGAAACGAGGTACGCCTGCTTTTGTTGATGGTCAAAGGCAATGACGGTGTCGTAGAAGGCCAGGTAACACTCGGGGAGCTTGAGGTCGTCTACGGCACTATCGGGCAGGCGCTCGATGTGGCGGCCCAGGTCGTAGCTGAAATAGCCCACCGCCCCGCCGGTGAAGGGGATATCCGCCTGGGGCGCGTCCAGCTTGTAAGTTGTCAGCAGCTCGCCGAGGACATCGAAGGGGTTGCCCCGCCGGACTTCCGTCGCCCCGTCCTCGATTAACGTAATCTCGTCGCCGCGGCTGCACAGCACCAGAAAGGGGTCGCTCCCCATGAAGGAATAGCGCCCCAGCTTGGCGGCGTCCATGCCGCTGTCCAGGAAGAAGCTAAAGGGCCGGGGGGCTAAGGTCTCGAAGCACCTGGGGGCGTCCGGTGCCGGGTGGATTTCCTCTATGAGCGGGTAACGGGCAGTCATCGCGCTCCGTAAATCAGCAAACCAGTCAACCACCATTATATACCTATTTTGCTATTTTGCGAAACCGGGGGTTTTTCGCCTCCCCGCCCCCTCGGTGTTATCTATTCCCACCCGACCGCCCTCGGCACATCCACGCCTTAGCCCGCAGTCTTGCCCGCTCCCGCTGGCTCTGCTATGCTGGGGAAGATATTATGCCGACCAAAAGCTCAACTTTCCGCCGCGTTGACTACGTCAAGATTGCCATCCTCGGCTTTGCCCTGACGGCGCTGTGGCAGAGCCTGCATACTATCATCCTGCCCCTGCGCCTGCTCGACTTTGTCCCCGAGGCGCAGAAGAATACCTATCTGGGGCTGTTAACGCTGAGCGGCCTGCTGCTGGCCCTTATCGTCCAGCCGGTGGCCGGGACCATCAGCGACCGCTCCGGCTTCGGCTGGGGACGGCGGCGGCCCTACATCCTCGTCGGCGGGATAATTGCCATCGTGCTCGTCCCCGGTATCGGCCTCTTCGCCAGCTACGGGGCCATCTTCGCCGTCTACTGCCTGCTGCAGCTGGCCAGCAACACCGCCCAGGGGCCTTACCAGGCCTTCATCCCCGAGCTGGTACCGGCGGACAAGCGGGGGCGTGCCTCCGGGATGAAGGCCCTCTTCGAGATAGGCGGCGGCATCATCTTTGTCTACCTGGCCAGCATCTTCATGGACCGGTACTACCAGGGCGAGGGGACGGGCTGGCTCTGGCTGGTGCTGGGGCTGCTGATGCTGGTGGTACTGGCGGCCACGGTGGCCACCGTCCTCGTCGTGCGGGAGCCCCGCGTCGCCCACGTCAGGCCCCAGGCGTCACTGGCGGCCACGCTCTACCGCACCTTCCGGAGCGAAATCTGGAAAAACCACAACTTCGTCTGGTTTATCCTCTCCCGTATGCTCGTCTTCATGGCCTTCACCACCATCCAGCAGTTCGCCCTCTACTATATCCAGGACGTCATCGGTATGGGCGACCCGGCCGGAGCGACGGCCCGGTTCTCCATTATCGCCGTCATCGGCATGGTGGCGGTGGCCTGGCCGGCAGGCTACCTCTCCGACCGTATCGGGCGCAAGCCGCTGACGCTGGCGGCGGGGATTCTAGGCGCGGCGGGGATTGCCATCATCGCTATCATGGAGACCTACACGGCCATCCTCTACGCCGCGGCCGTCATCGGCGTGGCCATGGGGATTTTCAACAGCGCCAACTGGGCGCTGGCCACCGATTTCGCCCCCAAGGATGGGGAAGCGCGCTACCTGGGGCTGGCCAACATGGCCACCGCCGGCGGGGCGGTGCTGGCCCGCGTCATCGGCCCGGTCATCGACTTCTTCAACGCTCAGGGGCCTAACTGGGGCTACCGGGTCATGCTGATGGTCTGCATGGCCTATTTCCTGGTGGGCGGGGCGCTGGTACTCAAAATCCGGCGTGCTAGGTAAACCAGGGCAGCGACCGCAGCCGGGGGGCAGCGGTATCTTCCGTGCCTACCAGAACTCCGTCTGGGTGATATGCTCGGTCTGGTGGATAATACGCCGGATGCTGTCCCGCGCGGCGCGGTCGGTCACTGGCTCCACCACGGAGACGGGCGCGCCCTCGCCGTTTCTCTCCGTCCGCCATTTCAGGATATAGCCGGGCACCAGGGCGCTGCAGAAATCGGTCGTGCCGCAGCAGGAGGCATCAACGACGGCGTGGCTGAGGATGTAGAGCACCTCGCGGCCGCCGTAGGGCAGGCGCACCTCGCGCTGCGGGGTGTAGTGGCCGGCCGGGGCGGCGATATCGCGGTCGAGTTCCTGGTGGGTGTATCTTGCCTGCATCAGCCCGCCTCGCTAGGGGGATAGCGCCGGGGCGGTAAGTCCGGTGGTCTCTGGCAGCCCCAGCATCAGGTTCATGTTCTGCACGGCCGCGCCGCTGGCTCCCTTGCCCAGGTTGTCGAACCGCGCCGCCAGCAGTATTCGCTCCGTGTTTCCGAAGACGAAGATGTCCAGTCGGTTAGTCCCGTTGCAGTCCGTGAACGTCAGAAAGCCGTTCTTGAGATGCTTATCGGCCGGGTAGGGCATCACCCGGATGAACGGCTCGCCTTCGTAGTGGGATGCCAGGACTTCCCGGATTCCCGCCGCCGCCAGCTTTTTCTTCAGGTGCGCCACGTGGAGCGGAATGGAGATGATTTCACCCCGGTAAACGTCCACCACCGTCGGCGTAAAGATGGGCGGCTGGGCCAGTCCCACCACCTTGGTCATTTCCGGCAGGTGCTTGTGGTTGAGCTGGAGCGAGTAGGGCCGCGGCGTCTTGATGTAAACCGGCGCTTCATTGTCTTCGTAGTCCGCTATCATGCCTTTGCCGCCGCCGCTATAGCCGACCACGGCGTGGCAGCTGACCGGGTAGCCCGGTGCGACGATGCCTCCGGCCACCAGCGGGTACAGCAGTGAGATGAAACCCGTGGCGTGGCAGCCTGGCACCGTGATGCGCCGGGACGCCCGGATGGCCTCGCGCTGACCCGGCTTCAGTTCCGGCAGCCCGTACACCCAGCCCTCGGTGACCCGGTGCGCCGTGGAACCGTCGATGACCCGCGTCGTCTTATTCTCCAGCAGACCGACGGATTCCCGCGCCGCGTCATCCGGCAGGCACAGAAAGACGATGTCCGCCTCGTTGAGCAGGGATTTCTTGGCCGTGGCGTCCTTCCGCTTGTCTTCCGGTATCTCGATAAGCTCGATGTCGCTCCGCCCGCTCAGGAGTTCCCGTATTTTCAGGCCGGTCGTGCCGTGATGGCCGTCGACGAATACCGTCTTCTTCATATCGCGTTTTCAGTATAGCACAAGCCCGCCCGCGGTGGATACCGGGCCTTTTGGCCAGATGGCCGCGTTTTCCCCACGTATGCCGCCCTACTTACCGGAAATTAACATTTCCTCCACAAAATAGGCCGGTTCAGGCGTGTTTTCCTCTTGACATGAGCCTGACAATAGTTTATTGTTTATAGCAAATACCCTCAGGGAAGGAGGACACCATGCAAGCATATTGTGTGAAATGCCGCGCTAAAAAGGAGATGAAAAACGCCAGGTCCATTACCATGAAGAACGGCAAGCCGGCGACGCAAGGCGAATGCCCGTCCTGCGGCACCAAGATGTTCCGAATCGGCAAGGCCTAAGGCCGGTACCAAGGGATTTTAGATATACAGGGCTGGATATTTCTTCGGGAAGTATCCAGCCTTTGATTTTATGAGGGGGGTACGGCTACGTGCTCAGCCACGAGGCCGGCGGTGTTTGCTACGTTGAGCTTGCCGAAGATAAGCGCGAAGCGTCCTTCCAGCTCCTTCATTATCTCGCTGAGGCTGGCCTCGGGGAGGTGCCAGGTCTCCGCCTTGAAGTCGCCCCAGGCCTTCTTGCGCGTCTTGTAGACGAACTGCGCCTCGGTCTCGCCGTCCTGGCGCTCGTCGCCGTAGTGAGTCGTCAGGTGCTGGCGGATGGCCGTGGTGAGCGCGGCGGGGAAATGGGGACTGTCGTAGATGATGTTCTGGAAACCGGTGGCCAGGTGCACCTCCAGGGTGCCCGCCCGGGGGAACCTGTCGAAGGCCTCATCGGGGAGGGTGGAGGCGCCGTGCTGCACCGCCCCGCCCAGGCCGTAGACCTCCCGGGCCACCCGCGATAGCTCCCGGAGGGTATCAAAGTCAATTTTGACGCGGGCGATGGAGCCGTCGGGCAGGATGACGCCGCCGTGGGTGCTGCCGGTTTGCACGCTGATTTTGGTGATGCCCTTGGCGCCGCTGTCCAGCCGTCCCCGGTAGCCGGCCATAAAGGCATCCAGGTCGGCGACGGTGCTGTTGCCCCGGCCAATTTCACCGATTTCGCCGCCTACGGCGATGGTGAGGCCCGCTGGCTGGATGGTGCGGATGTACTGCGTCAGCTCCGCCGTCACCGCCGCGTTCTGCTCCTGCTGCCCGGCCAGGTCGGGTTTTTCCAGGTCCACCAGCGTTGAGGCGTCGATATCGATATTGTAGAAGCCGGCGGCGACAGACTCTTTAATCAGGGCTTTGATGTCATCAAGCTCGGCGCGGGGGTCATGCTGGAAGACGGCCCGCTTGGCCTGGTAGTGGTCGCCTTGGAGGAAGACCGGGCCGCGGTAGCCTTCCCTGACGGCGGCGGCCAGGACGCTGGCGGCGTATTCCGCCGGGCGCTGGCGGGTGTAGCCCATTTCGGAGCGGGCAATCTCGAAAGTAAAGGCCCCGGCATTAGCCGCCAGGGCCGCCCGGAAGACGGCCCGGGCCACCCGGTAGGTGATGCCGCGGATGTTGATGGCGGGGACGGTGATGCCGTGGTAGTGGCCGCGGGCGGCGGCCTCGTAGAGGCCCTGGATGCTGGCGGGGTAGATGCCGCGGCTACGGGCGAGGGCGCTGATTTCGCGGCGGGCCGCGTCCCTGGCCTTATCGCTCTCGCCGAAGACGGCCGTCTCGATGAGCGTGTCTACATTATTGGCGGCGTCGGCTTCCGATGGCATGGGGTCTCCTTGCGGTGTCCAGGATGGTACGGCGTCCGTTATCGCGCTCGGTGGCGTGCCGGGTAACCGTATCGACGACGGCGGTGATGCCGAAATAGCGGCCCATTAATAATTATAACATATCGGGCTGGTGGCGCAGCAGTAGGTATTCCGGCCAGAATGTAGTAAAATCGGGGTAAAATGCCAGAGGTAAAGCGTAACGATGATTATTGATGTTTTCTGTCATCACATCTCCGGGCCGGTGGGGGAAATCATTGGCCGGGGCAAGTACTACGGGGCGGGCAAGCAGTTTCCCTATCCCGCTGCCAACGCCGACGCCGGGGCGCGGCTGGCCCTGATGGACAAGTACGGCATCGACGTGCAGGCCCTCAGCCAGACGGCCCCTGTTCTGCTGGGATTCAACACCGCCGCGGCCGCCGAGATATGCCGCCTTTCTAACGACGCCAACGCTGCCCTCTGCCGGGCCTACCCCGACCGCTTTGTGAACATCGGCCTGGTATCGCTGCTGGACATGCCGTCCGCCATGCGGGAGCTGGAGCGCTGCATCACCGCGCTCGACTGCCGTGGTATGACGGTGGCCTCCAACCAGGCGGGGAGGGGGCTGGACACCCCGGAATATTTCCCCTTTTACGAGAAGCTGGCCGAGCACGACCTGCCTCTCTTTATCCACCCCACCCACTGGGACGGCTATCCGCTGGTGTCCATGGAGGAGGGGTGGCGCTTCATGCAGATGCTGGGGTGGCCCTTCGATACCAGCCAGGCGGTGTGGCGGCTCATCCTGGGCGGCGTGCTCGACCGCTACCCGAATTTGAAAATCGTCGCCCATCACATGGGGGCACTACTGCCTTATTTCGCCCGCCGCATCGAGGCCAGCTACGACCGTAACTGGCGCGATAAGCTGGGGCACGAGCTGGACTACTACTGGCAGAACGTCTACGGCGATACCGCCGTAGACGGGACGCTAGCCGCCTATGCCTGCGGCTACGCCTTCTTTGGGGCTGACCGCCTGATGTACGGCTCGGACTACCCCTTCGGCGCCGAGGCAGGCGAGGACGTCGTCCGCACCAACTTGGCCGGTGTGCGGGCCATGGCTATTCCCGACGCCGAGGAAGCCAAAATCCTGGGCGGCAACGCCCGCCGGCTGCTGAAAATAGGCTGAAGGGCCGTCCCTGCGGAGCGTCTCGTCCGCTTGAGGGAAGCCCCGTAAGGTGTTAAGATACGGGATAATGGGGGAGTGCCGGAACTGGCAGACGGGCCAGACTTAGGATCTGGTGCAGCAATGCGTGGGGGTTCGAATCCCCCCTTCCCCACCAGCCCCACCGTGCCCGCGTCAGCGGGGTCTTGTGCCCCCGCGCTGTCCCCCGTTATAATAAACATAAAGCTAGATTGGCGTTGCAGAAAGGCCGCCGGTAACGATGAAACCCAATCCCTTGGCTATTTTCAAGCGGATGAACATCCACAGCCTGCTGGCCATGGCGGGTATCGCCGGACCGCTGGTGGTGACCGTCGGCGACCTGTGGGCGGCGGCGGCCGACCCCAATTACAGCCTGGTGCGTAACTCCATCTCCTCGCTGGCGCTGACGCGCATCGGCTGGCTGCAGACCATCGGTTTTCTGGCCCTGGGGCTCCTGGTGGAGATATTCACCGCCGGGCTCCTCTTTAACGTCAAGCGGAGGCGGGGGTTCCATATCAGCATCGGCTTTCTGGTCTTTCTGGGCTTCGGGATGCTGCTCATCGGGGCCTTCCGTACCGACCCCGCCGGCGCCCCGCACACTATCGACGGGGCGATTCACTCGGTGGTGGCCACCGGCGTCTTCTGGCTCTTCCCCATCACCACCTTCGTCATCGCCCCCAGTCTGCGCCGTGACCCCGACTGGCACAATATCTACATCTACACCCTGGTGGCCGGCGGGCTGGGCATCGGGCTGGTGCTGTGGCTGGGTTTCCTGCCCGACGACAGCGGCTATTTTGGCCTGCTGGAGCGGCTGGCGGTGGCCAACATGATTGCCTGGGTGGAGGTGATGGCCATCAAGCTGCTGCGCCTCTCGGTGCGGAAACGCCCCCGGAAACGGAGAAGGCAGCATGAGCATTGATGCCCTGGAAGTCCTCAAGTGGGTTGGCATCGTGCTGGCGGCCGGGTTCGTGGGCTACTTCGGGCGCTACCTGGCGATGCTGATTATCGACCGGATGCGTAAGAAGAAGCAAGCCGAGCCGCCCGGCCCGCCCGCCGCGGCCAGACCGCCCGAGGCTGCCAGTATCAAGCTGGCCAAGAAGCGGGCCAAGCAGGCCGCCAAACAGGCCAAGAAGGCGGCCAAGAAGTCCTGAGGCCCCGCCCTTAGCGGCGGGGTTATCTTGACGTCCCCACGGGTCTCTAGTATTATCATTAGTATCGGCCGCGGTGATGGCCGCGCGGAGGAGTTGACGTAAAACACGATGATAGTTGAGATGATGACGGGTGCCAGCCAGAAAGAGGTCGATGACGTCGTCGCCAAGGCGAGGTCGCTGGAGCTGGACGTCCAGCTGAACCTGGGCACGGACAAGACGGTCGTCGCCCTGCTGGGGAGCACTACCGGCCAGATACCCACCGATATCTTCGCCGTGCTGCCCGGTGTGGAGAGCGTCACCCGCATCATGAAGCCTTATAAGCTCGCCGCGCGGGAGTTCCGCCCCGGCAATACGGTGGTCGATTGCGGCGGCGTGCCCATCGGCGGCGAGCGTATCGTCATCATGGCCGGCCCCTGTGCCGTGGAGAGCCACGACCAGCTGATGCAGGCCGCCCGGGCGGTCAAAAAGGCCGGGGCCACGGTGCTGCGCGGCGGGGCCTTCAAGCCGCGCACGTCCCCCTTCAGCTTTCAGGGTTTGCAGAAAAAGGGGCTGGAGCTGCTGGCCGAAGCCAAGGCCGAGGTGGGGATGCCGGTGGTCACCGAGGTGGTCGACCCCCACGATGTAAAATTGGTGGCCTCTTACGCCGACATGCTGCAAATCGGCTCGCGAAACATGCAGAACTTCGCCCTGCTTACCAATGCTGGCAAGTGCGGGAAACCCGTGGTCTTGAAGCGCGGCTTCTCCTGCACCATTACCGAGTGGCTCACCGCCGCCGATTACCTCCTGGCCGACGGCGATAATATGGTGGTCCTCTGCGAGCGCGGCATCCGCACCTTCGAGGACAGCATCCGCTTCTCGCTGGATATATCCGCCGTGCCGGTGCTCAAGAAGAACAGCCACCTGCCCGTTATCGTCGACCCGTCCCATGCCGCCGGGCATTACTCGCTGGTGCCGGCCATCGCCAAGGCGGCCGTGGCCGCCGGGGCCGACGGTCTGCTCATTGAGGTGCACCCCAACCCCAAGGAGGCCCTCGTCGACGGGCTCCAGTCGCTCTCGCTGACCAACTTCGCGGCGCTGCTGGAGGAGCTCAAGCCGGTGGCCGAGGCCGTGGGCCGGTATATCTAGTGAGAAGTTCGCTGCTGCTCTACACGGCCAAGTCCCCCTACGCTCTCTGGCTCAAGCTGCTGCTGGGCGGCACGCTGACCTTTACCCTGGTACTGGGAATAGCCCTGATACCCGTGGATGTCCTGGCTACCTGGATTTGTCTGGCTGCCACCGCCTTTGACGGCCTGCTATTCTGGCTGGTCCTGCCGCATAGCCTCCAGATATACGAAGACCGGCTGCGGATTCAGTTGGGCGGGCCTTTCGCTGTAAATATTGCGCTGGCCAATATCAAGGAGGTCAAGAAAGGCTCGGGCTACGATGCCATCGCCTACCTCGGCGTCCGCTTCACCACCTCCACCCGTAACGTGGTGATTATCGTCCGCAGCCGGGGCTGGGACATCGTCATCTCGCCCGACGATGCCGACATGTTTATCGAGCAGCTCAATCAGGCCCGGCAGGTGCTGCCGCCGGAAGAGATGTAAATTGACCCTCAGGCGTGAATGGGCTATAATTAAAGTAGCGAGTCAGTCACGGCGGGATAAAGGCGGGTCAGCTTGCACGAGTCTTGCGGAGTCTTTGGTGTTTACTCCCCGGATGAGGATGTAGCCCGCCTTACCTTCTTCGCCCTCTACGCCCTCCAGCACCGCGGCCAGGAAAGCGCCGGCATCGCCACTGCCGACGGCAAACGCATCCGGGTTGTTACCGGCATGGGACGCGTCGCCTACGTCTTCGATGAAGACGCCCTGAGCCGCCTCAGCGGACACATCGCCATCGGGCACAACCGCTACTCCACGGCGGGCTCGTCGCGCGCTGCCAACGCCCAGCCCATGGTGGTGGGGGATGGGGATTCCACCATCGCCGTCGCCCACAACGGCAATATCATCAACGCCGAGTTTCTCTACCGCGAGCTGGTCGAGCACGGCTATACCTTCCGCAGTTCGACCGATTCCGAGGTTATCGCCAACCTTATCCATGACACCCCCGGGGCCAACTGGGTGGCCAAGATAAAGTCGGCTATGCGGCGGCTGCAGGGGGCCTACTCGCTGGTGATTCTGACGCCCCAGGAGCTTTACGCCGTCCGCGACCCCTTCGGCGTGCGCCCCCTCAGCCTGGGCAACGTCGATAATGGCTGGGTGGTGGCCTCGGAGACCTGCGCCCTCGACCATATCGGCGCCGCCTTCGAGCGCGAGGTAGCGCCCGGCGAAATCCTCCGCATCGATAAGGACGGCGTCACCAGCTACACCGGCGCCAAGGGACGCCACGGGGTCTGCATCTTCGAGTACATCTACTTCGCCCGCCCCGACAGCGTCATTAACGGCAAGCTCCTCTACCCGGTGCGGCAGGCGATGGGGGCGGGTCTGGCCCGCGAGCACCCCGTGGACGCCGACCTGGTGATGGGCGTGCCCGACTCGGCCACGGCGGCCGGCACCGGCTACGCCCGCGAGTCGGGGATACCCGCCGTCGAGGGGCTGATTAAAAACCGCTACGTGGGGCGCACCTTCATCGAGCCCGACCAGCGCATGCGCGACCTGGGCGTCAAGCTCAAGTTCAACCCGCTGCCCCAGATACTCGACGGCGAGCGGGCCGTCGTCGTCGACGATTCCATCGTGCGCGGCACGACCACCCCCAGCGTCGTCAAGCTGCTACGCAAGGCCGGGGCGAAAGAAGTCCACATGCGTGTCTGTGCCCCGCCCATCCGCTACCCCTGCTTCTTCGGCGTGGACATGGCCACGCGGCGCGAGCTTATCGCCGCGCAGAAGAGCATCCCCGAAATCTGCCGGTTCATCGGCGCCGATTCATTGGGTTACCTCAGCATCGAGGGGCTGATTAAGGCCGTCGGCCTGCCGCGGGAGAACTTCTGCCTGGCCTGTTTCACCGGCGACTATCCCGTACCCGTCCAGCTGGAGATGGACAAGCTGGCCCTGGAGACGATTGGCGCCGGGCGGCCTAAGGAAACCTGCGAAGGCATGGACGGGAAATAGAGTCGGATAATCCCCGCTCCATCCCTTAAATAATCCTCGCCGCCCCACCGAGAATTCCCACACCACACAACCCCGCCCCCGGTGATTTTCTTTCCCACCCAGCCCGCCCGGTGCAGCCGCGCCTTTTCTGGTAAATTCCCCGCTCCGCCCCGCCGCAGTTGTTTTATCCCACCCAGCCCGCCCCGGTTCAGCCGCTATTTATTCGTTGGTAGTTCCTCCCTACCCCCAAAAACACGGGGCTAAGCCGTGGATGCCCCGAGGGTGGCTAGGGTGGGAATAGATAACAACGTGGGGAGGGGCAGCCAGTAACGTGATATAATAAATCCAACATGGACAGGCTCAAACAGGGCGCTCAAGAGCTGGGGATTGAACTTACCCAAGGGCAACTGGAACAGTTTGAAACATACTACCACGAGCTTATCGATTGGAATAAGAGAATCAACCTCACCAGCATTACCGGTTACGAAGGGATGCAGCTCAAGCACTTCCTGGACTCCCTCACCCTCAAGCCGGTGTTATCTCAAGATATTATTAACGGAGACCGGGGTATTATTGACGTGGGTACCGGCGCCGGACTGCCCGGCCTGCCCCTGAAGATAGCCTTTCCCGCCATCAGTCTCACCTTGCTGGAGGCTACCGCCAAGAAGGTGAAATTCCTGGAGCATATCGTGGCACGGCTGGGTCTGGAGGGTGTGACCATCGTCGCCGGGCGTGCTGAGGAGGTCGCCCACAACGCCACCTACCGCGAGCGGTTCGGGCTGGTGGTGGCGCGGGCCGTGGCCAACCTGGCGGTGTTGGCCGAGCTTACCCTGCCGTTCTGCGCCGTCGGCGGGCGGGCCGTCGCCCTTAAAAAAGGAGACATCGCGCCGGAGGTGGCCGGGGCGCAGCAGGCTATCGCGACACTCGGGGGGAAACTTGAGGAGGTAAGGCCGGCCTCGCTGACCGGGCTTAATGACGGGCGCGTTCTGGTAGTGATGGCGAAGGTGGGACCGACGCCAGCGGAATACCCTCGCCGCAGTGGCCGGCCGGCCAAGCAACCGCTGCACTGACTACGAAATATCCGGATAGCCCTCCAGCTTGGCCTTGAGACGCAGAATAAGCTCCTGGATTTCCTGGTCGCGGCGGAGGCGGCCGCCGTACAAACGCAGGTTTCTCAGCGAGATTTTCAGCTTCCTGGGGTCGGGGTTTTCCTGCTCCAGCAGGTAATAGGCATCCTTGCGGTAGTTGTTTTTAATCCTGTGCTCCCACTTGCTGAGGAGGTACAGCAGGAGTCCCAGGAAGGCTACGATGCCGAAAAACCAGACATACTGCATCTCTTTTTCATTTGTAGCATATTCACTGGAGGGCGTCAACCGCGGTATTTGACCGGAGAAAACTCGGTTGCCAAGCCGTGGTAACAGGAGTAGAATAAATAATAAGCCTGAGAAATCCGGAGGAGGCGGCCATGGAAACCGGGACGTGGAAGGTAAAATCGGGGCTGGCCCAGATGCTCAAGGGCGGCGTTATTATGGACGTGGTCACCGCGGAGCACGCCAAAATCGCCGAGGAGGCGGGGGCCTGCGCCGTGATGGCCCTGGAGAGGGTGCCGGCGGATATCCGCGCCGCCGGGGGCGTGGCCCGCATGGCCGACCCCACCGTCATCGAGGCCATTATGAAGGCGGTGACGGTACCGGTGATGGCCAAGTGCCGCATCGGTCACTTCGTCGAGGCGCAGGCACTGGAGGCCCTGGGTGTCGATTACGTTGACGAGTCCGAGGTGCTCACCCCCGCCGACGAGAAATACCACGTCTGGAAGCACGATTTCAAAGTCCCCTTCGTCTGCGGCTGCCGCGACCTGGGCGAGGCGCTGCGGCGCATCCACGAGGGGGCGGCCATGATAAGGACGAAAGGTGAGGCGGGCACCGGCAATATCGTCGAGGCAGTGCGGCACATCCGCGCCGTCATGGAGAGCATCCAGCAGGTCGTCAACGCCTCGGCGGCTGAGCTCAACGAGCTGGCCAAGGAGTACCGCGTCCCCGTGGAGCTGGTGCGCAAGGTCAAGCAACTGGGCAAGCTGCCGGTGGTCAACTTCGCCGCCGGCGGTGTGGCCACCCCCGCCGACGCCGCCCTGATGATGCAGCTCGGCGCCGAGGGCGTCTTCGTCGGCTCGGGCATCTTCAAGGCGTCCAATCCCGAGGTGCGCGCCAAGGCCATCGTCAAGGCGGTCACCCACTACCAGGACGCCGCCATCATCGCCGAGGTCTCCAAAAACCTGGGCGACGCCATGAGCGGGCTGGATATCAAGCAGATACCCGCCGAGGAGCTTCTGGCGCAGCGGGGGTGGTAAGCGGAGGGAGACATCGCGAAGGATAGTTTGATGAAGATTGGTGTCCTTGCCGCGCAGGGAGCCTTTGCCGAGCATATCGCCACCCTGAACAAACTGCATACCGAAGCCGTGCCCGTCCGCCTGCCCGCCGACCTCGCCGGGGTGGACGGGCTCATCATTCCGGGTGGGGAGAGCACCACCATCAGCCGTCTCATAGATGCCTACGACCTGATGGCCGAAATCTCAGCCCGAGTCAAGGGCGGCCTGCCCCTCTTCGGTACCTGCGCCGGCATGATCCTCATGGCCAAGGAGGTCACCGGCAACGGAACGAAATCGCTGGGGCTGATGGATATCCGGGTGCGGCGTAATGCCTTCGGGCGGCAGGTGGACAGCTTCGAGACACCGCTGGTGATACCGGCCCTGGGGGAGATACCCTTCCCGGCGGTCTTCATCCGCGCCCCCCTCATCGAGGCCTGCCAGGACGGCGCGGCGGTACTGGCCAAGCTCGACGACGGCACCGCGGTGGCCGCCCGCCAGGGCAAACTGCTGGCGACGGCCTTTCACCCGGAGCTGACCGAAGACCTGAGATTACATAAGTATTTTCTGGACATCGTCGCCGGAAAAGATTAATCACAAGCGGGGAGGGGAGCGTGCAGAAGGTCATTACCGACGATATGGACGCCCTGCTGGACATCCTGCCGCCGCACATCAAACGCCCCCTGGTGCGGCGTAAGGACATCAGCGAGCTTTTAGAGGTCGTCCTCGACCTGGGGCGCACCCCCGAGGCCCGCTTCCCCGAGCGCGAGGTCATCCTCAACGATAAGGAGGTCGAGGAGGCCGACATTGACTACGTGGTGGCCCGCATCGGCACCTTCGGCGAGGACAACCGCGCCGGCATCGAGCGGACGCTGCACCGCATCTCCGCCATCCGCAACCGCCGCGGGCGCATCGTCGGGCTCACCTGCCGCGTGGGGCGGGCCGTCTTCGGTACCATCCGGGTCATCGAAGACCTGGTGCAGTCGGGCCAGAGCGTGCTGCTGCTGGGGCGCCCCGGCGTCGGTAAGACGACCATGCTCCGCGAGGTGGCCCGCGTCCTCGCCGACGACGCCAAGAAGCGCGTCATTATCGTGGATACCTCCAACGAAATCGCCGGCGACGGCGATATCCCCCACCCCGCCATCGGCCACGCCCGCCGCATGCAGGTGGCCACGCCGACCCTGCAGCACGCCGTGATGATTGAGGCCGTGGAGAACCACATGCCGGAGGTCATCGTCATTGACGAAATCGGCACCGAGCTGGAGGCCATGGCCGCCCGTACCATCGCCGAGCGCGGCGTCCAGCTGGTCGGCACCGCCCACTGTAATACCCTGGAAAACCTGATGATGAACCCGACCCTGGCCGACCTCGTCGGCGGGATACAGTCGGTCACCCTGGGCGACGAAGAGGCCCGCCGCCGCGGCACGCAGAAGTCTATCCTGGAGAGAAAATCGCCGCCCACCTTCGATGTCGTCGTCGAGATTCAGGAACGTGACAAGGTCGCCATTCATCCCGATGTCGGCGAGGCTGTCGATGCCCTCTTGCGCGCCACGCCCCCCGGCACCGAGCGGCGCTGGCTGGACGAAAACGGCGAGGTCAAGGTTGAGAAGACCGCTGCCGTGCCCGCCAAGCCCGCCCGCCGCCAGCGCGCCGCCCGCACGACGAAACCGATGCGCCTCTACCTCTTCGGCGTCAACCGCTCGCGCCTCTTACAGGTGGGGCGGGATTTGCATTTAGACCTGGAGATTGTCGATAACCTCAAGGACGCCAGCCTCTTCGTAACCTCCAAGAGCTATTACCGCCGCCGCCCGCAGATTGTCCGCGACGCCGAAAGTGCCCGCCTGCCCGTCTACGTCCTGCGGGCCAACACCCCGCCGCAGATACGCCAGCTCCTGAGCACCCTCTACCCGCATCAAGACGAGGCCAAGACCGGCCCGTTCACCACCGCCCTCAACGAGGCCGAGGCGGCCGTGGCCCAGGTGCAGGAAGGTGGGGAGGAGGCGGTGGAGTTGAGCCCGCAAAGTTCTTATATCAGGAGACTGCAGCACCTCATCGCCCAGCGCGGCGACTTAGCCTCCCGTTCTTCCGGTCGAGACCCTAACCGGCGGGTGAGGATTTATAAGGAGAGGCCGAGGTAGAAAGGAGGATAGAAGCATGGCTAGTAAGAACAAGTATGGAGTGAGAATTTACCCACCTTTTCCAGATTCGAGTACGATTTTAGTATTACAGACTATCAAGAAGCCGGGAAGTAAACAATATGTGATTAATAGGCGTGATGATGGTTTGCATCAGACTCACTTAACTGTGGATGACGCTACTGGTATCGCGGAGACTGTTCAGCGATACCTAAGAGGTGAGTTAAAACAGAAATAATTAAAGTTTACTTTTTGGGATTATAGTACAAAAACAGGGAAATTATTATGTCCTTATTCATCACTCTGGAAGGCGTGGAGGGCTGCGGTAAGAGCACCCAGGCGCGGCGGCTCTACCGGCGGCTTAATAAGCTGGACGTACCGGCGCGGCTTGTCCACGAGCCCGGCGTGACCGCCCTCGGTAAGCGGGTCGCTCGCCTCCTCAAGTGGGCGCACGAGGTCAACATCGCGCCGCTGGCGGAGCTGCTGCTCTTTAACGTGGCGCGGGCGCAGCTGGTCGAAGAAGTTATCCGCCCCGCCATGGCTAAGGGTGAGGTGGTCGTCTGCGACCGCTACGCCGACTCCACCACGGCCTACCAGGGCTACGGGCGAGGGCTGGACATGAACACCGTTAAGGCCGTCAACCAGGCGGGCACCGGCGGTCTGATGCCCCGCCTTACCATTTTGCTGGATATTTCCCCCGAGCCGGGGCTGGCCCGCAAGTCGGGCGAGAAGCGCGACCGCTTTGAGGCAGAGACGTCCGCCTTCCACCGCCGCGTGCGCGAGGGATATTTGGCGTTAGCCAAGCAGGAGCCGTGGCGCTGGCTGGTCATCGATGCCGCACAGGCTAGAGATAAGATTGCCGACCAAATCTGGGAGAAGGTGAGTAAACTGCTTCCGGTTTTAAGAGGGGGATACAGGGGGTAAGGTAAATCAATACCCGCGTTAAGCCGACATTCGCCGAGGAAAAGCGCCTCCGTGCCGAGGGCTACGAGCTCATCGCCGGGGTGGATGAGGTGGGGCGGGGTGCCCTGATGGGGCCGGTGGTGGCGGCGGCGGTCATCCTGCCCCGGAGCGTGCGGGCCCGTTGGAAGGATAAGGTGCGCGACAGCAAGCAGCTCCGACCCGCCGACCGCGAGTACCTCTATGACTATATCCGGGAGGCGGCGGTGGCCGTGGGCGTGGGCTCGTCCTCCCACGAGGTTATCGACAGGGTGGGCATCGCCCGGGCCGCCCGGCTGGCCATGGTCGCGGCCATCGAGGAACTACTGCCGCGGCCGCATTATCTCTTGATTGACTATTTTAAGCTCAAGGAGGTTGTCCTGCCGCAAAAAGGCATCACCGACGGCGACAGCCTTTGCTTTTCGATTGCTTGTGCCTCCATCATCGCCAAGGTCACCCGCGACCGTCTGGTCGTCGAAATGGACGGCGAGTATCCCGGCTACGGCTTCGCCGCGCACAAGGGCTATGCCACCCCCGAGCACCTGGCCTGCCTGCGCCGTAAGGGGCCGTGCCCGCTCCACCGGCGCTCTTTCCAGCCGGTGGGGGAGCTTTCGGGGTGGAGTAAAACTGATGGCTAAGCCGCCGGTGCCGCGAGGGCGGCAGGGTGGGGCAGGGATATTCGGTCTGAGGTAAAATAAAGGGTTGTACCATGAAAAGAAGTGAGACTGGTGTCCTGGGCGAAAACCTGGCCTGCGATTTCCTCGCCAAGAATGGCTACAGGGTCATCGAGCGGAACTACCGCTGCCGTGAGGGCGAGATTGACATAATCGCACAGCAGGGGGAGACGCTGGTCTTCGTCGAGGTGCGGTCTAAGACTGGCGGCGCCTACGGTAGCCCCGAGGAATCGATAACCGCCGTCAAGATGCAAAAGCTGCGCCAGGTGGCCGACCATTACGTCCAGAACCGTCCCGGCCTGCCCGAGGCCCGCCGCATCGACGTGGTGGCCGTGCGCCTGGGGCGGGGAGGCCGGGTCAGGCGCATCGAAATCATCGAAAACGCCGTCGAAGGGGCGTCCTTTACCGGCTGACCCGGCTGTGCTAGAATAAACCACCGTGGAAGAAATGAAGGCGCTACCGCCCGACCAGTTGCGCATTATCGACGCCAATCTCAACCGCATCGGTGAGGGGCTGCGCGTCTTAGAGGAGTTCGCCCGGTTCTCGCTGAACGATGCCCCTCTGAGCCAGCGCTTCAAGGACCTGCGCCACCGGCTGGCGGCGACCGATGCCGGCCTGCAAGCTCGCCTCCTCGGGGCGCGCGACGCCGCTGGGGATGTCGGCGCGGTCATGGAGGCCCCCGGTCAGGACGAGCCGCGCGATGCCGCCGCCGCCGTGACGGCCAACGCCCGGCGGGTGCAGGAGTCGCTAAGAGTGCTGGAGGAAATCGCCCGGACGCCGGTGCCCGGCCTGGACGCGAACAATTTTAAGGAGGCCCGGTTCACCGTCTACACGCTGGAAAAAGACCTGCTCTCCCGGCTGCTCCGCCGCGACGAGCGCCAGCGTATCCGGGGCCTCTATGTTATCATCGACCCCGTTTTCCTGCTGGGGCGCAGCCCCATCGCCGCGGCCGAAGCGGCCATCAAGGGCGGGGCCAGCGTCATCCAGCTCCGCGACAAAGAGCGCGGCAAGGGGGAGCTGCTGGGCATCGCCGCGGAGATAAAGAAACTCTGTCAGGCGGCCGGTGTCCCCTTTATCGTCAACGACAGCCTGGACATTACCCTGGCGGTCGACGCCGACGGCCTGCACGTCGGGGAGGAAGACCTGCCGGCGCATGTCGCCCGGAGGCTGCTGCCGCCGGGCAAGCTGCTGGGCTGCTCGGTGCGCACCGTCGACGAGGCGGTGGCCGCCGACGCCGCCGGGGCCGACTACCTGGGGGTGGGGTCAATGTACGCCACCAGTACCAAGTCGGCGGCGACGGTGGTGGGGCCGGAGCGAATCGAAGAAATCAAGCGCGAGGTCGAACTGCCTATCGTGGCCATCGGCGGCATCAAGCTGGAGAACCTGGGTGAAGTGATGGCGGCCGGGGCCGATGCCGCCGCCGTCATCAGTGCCGTGCTGAGTGACGCCGATATTGCCAAGGCCACCCGCCAGATGGTGAAAATCATTGAAGAGGGAAAGAGTGGATAATCTGGACGCCATTGGCGAGAAACTTATCGCTGAACTGGCCGCCCGCGACCAGGCCCGCGAGAAGATGCTGCCGCTCGGCCGCGATGCCATCCGCGATTGCAGCCAGGCCATCCGCGCCGTGCACCGCCAGGAGTTCGCCGCCGCCGGGAAGTTGCTCACCTCCGCCCGCCGCCGTCTGGACGAGGCCGAAGCGGCCGTGGGGGGCTACGGCGAGCTCAACGGCGCCGGTATCATCCGGGATGCCCAGAAAGAGTACGCCGAGGCCAACATCACCCTGGCCTTGGTGACGGGTAAGCCGCTGCCCCGGCCCGATAAGCTGGGGGTGGCCGCCGCCGCTTACCTCAACGGGCTGGGCGAAGCCGCCGGTGAGGTGCGCCGCTACCTGCTGGACATGATGCGCCACGGCGACCTGACGCGGGGCGAGGAACTGCTGACCGCCATGGACGATATCTACGGCCTGCTGGTGACGGTGGACTTCCCCGATGCCATCACCGGCAGCCTGCGCCGCACCACCGACATGGTGCGCGGCGTGCTGGAGAGGACACGCAGCGACCTGACCCTGGCCGTACGGCAGAAGGCCCTGGAAGAGCGGCTGGACAGACTACCCGGCGATAAGAGCGAATAATACTCCGGTTGGGTTTACATAAATATCATGATGAAAGGTGATTTTAACTCATGAGTAAAGTACTTGAGGGCAAAGTAGCCGTGGTCACCGGCTCGGGGCAGGGGGTAGGACGGGCCATCGCCCTGGTCCTGGCCGCCGAGGGTGCCAAAGTGGTGACCAATAACCGTAAGCCGGGCTCCACCGGCGAAGCGATGCTGAGCGATGCCCAGGTCAAAGCCCTGGGCAAGGGCAAAGAAGCGTTCCGGAAAAAGATGTCCGCGGCCTCCGGCGACGCCGAGACGACGGCTAAGGCTATCCGCGAGGCGGGTGGGGAGGCGGTCGCCTTTTTCGGGGACATCTCCGATTTTGAGGTGGCCGGCAAGCTTATCAAGGCCGCTATCAAGAGCTTTGGTAAGATAGATATTCTGGTGAACGTGGCCGGGTCCTTCGGCTTCAGCCCCATCGAGAAAATGCCCGAGGCGCTCTGGGATAAGGTGACGCTGGTCAAGCCCAAAGGCTACTTCAATACCATCCGCCACGCCGTGCCCCATATGATAAAGCAGAAATGGGGGCGCATCATCAACTGCACCTCCAAGGCCTGGAACGGCGATATCATCAAGCACGCCGAGTACTGCGCTGCCAATGCCGGGGTCGTCGGGCTGACCAAGGCGGTAGCCATCGAACTGTACTCCCGCGGCATCACCTGTAACGCCTTCTCACCATTTGCTAGGACGCGCGCTTCCTACGAACTGGACGCCGCTACCGCGGTGATGAAGGGCGAGGACGCCGTTTTCATCGTCAACCGCTATGCCGGCGATGGCAAACCCATGCTGCTGGCGGATTTCACCCCCACCCCCGAATACATCGCCCCCTTCCTCTGCTACCTGGCCTCGGAGGCGGGCAAGGAAATCAGCGGCACCGTCTTCAGCCTGGGGGGCAACAGCATTGGGATGTACTCGGAGCCAGAAATCAACAAGAGCATCATGAAGTTCGATGCCAAGCCGTGGACAGTCGAGGAAATTAGCCAGCAGGCACCGCGCGGGCTTTTCATGGGCTACCGCAGCCCGGCCGCCGACCCGTATTAATGATGTGTCATTCCCGTGAAAACGGGAATCCATTTCTTTACCTCACCCCCTTTATCCCCCTCTCCTGACGAGGCTGGTAGCAGGAGAGGGGGGAATTTGTTTTTAAAAGAGGGGCAAAGCCCCTCTTAAACGCCCTTTGGTGGGTGGGGGTGCACTTTCCCCCACTCTGGTGGGGGTAAAAGGGGGGCATCTCCGGGCTAAGCCGCGGATGACGAGGGCGGCTTGGGTGGGAATAGATAACACCGTACGGCGGGGTGGTGGGTGTTACCCACGTCCTCGCCAACAGCGAGATAGATTGCCGTGGTGTCCTCTGATCGTTATCTACATCGGCGCGAAGATGGCCGACCGCGGCCGCTTCTCCATCTCCTTGACCAGCTCGGTGACGGGGCCGTAGAGGATGCAGCTGGCCTGGCAGTGCTTGACGCAGGCGGGCGCCTCCTGGACCAGCGTCCGCGCCGCGCAGAGGTCGCAGAAGCGGGTGGTGATGGGGACGAAGTCCACCTGGACTTTGTCCGGCCCCGCGGTGACCACCTCGTCGACGCGGATGCCGCACATGCCCTCGCTGAAGTTGTGCTCCTGCTTGCAGGCGACCTCACAGGCGTGACAGCCGGTGCAATATTCCCATTCTATCAGTAAGCCGTTTCTGGCCATGGCGGCTCCTTTCAATCCTTAATCTTGGTGACGCGGCAGAGGCTGGAGCGGTAGTCCGTCCCGCCGAAGCCGGACTTGCCCTGGTTGCCCATCGAGGTCAGGTTGTTGATGTTGTGCTCCCAAGTGCTGAAGAGGTTGGGGGCGCGGCCGTCGGTCTCCGGCAGCCACCAGCCGTGGGGCGCCGTGACCACCTGGGGGTGGGCGGTGGGGGTGACCTTGGCCTTCATCTTGACTTTGCCCCGCTGGTTCTCGATGTAGACCCACTCGCCGTTCTCGATGCCCAGTTCCGCGGCGGTCCTATCGTTGATTTCGCACTCCGGGTCGGGGTCGAGCTCGCGGAGCCAGGGAATCATACGGTGCTCGGAGTGGAAGAAGACCGGCGAGCGCCGTCCGGTGGTGAGGATGAGGGGGTATTTCTTGGCCAGCTCCGGGGTGGCCGTGTAGCTCTCCCGGGGCTCCTCGTAGTAAGGCAGCGGGTCGAGGCCCCACTCCTCGTAGCGCTTGGAGTAGAGCTCCACCTTGCCGGTGGGGGTATCGAAGCCGGGCTGACCGTCGGCGCGCAGCTGCCCCTTTTCGTAGCGGTAGTAGGGGCGGGTGGGATGGCCCTCCGGCGGGAACTCCCAGCACCCCTTGGCCTTGAGCTTCTCGAAGTTGGTATTGCCGTCCTTGAGGCGGTCGTCGATGAGCTCGCGGACGGTGTTGTATTTAATCGGTGTCGTCGCCAGCCGCTTGGCCAGCTCCAGGTTGATTTCCCAGTCGCTGCGGGCCTCGTCCACGCCGGCCACCGCCGGGACGCTCACCCCCAGCGGCTGCCACCAGGAGCGGAAGCTCTCCTTCTCGCAGATGGTGGCGGCGGGGAGGAAGATATCGGCCAGGCCCATCGAGGTTGGGTTCTGGAAGAGGTCAACGCAGACGATGAAATCCAGCTTCTGCATGGCTTCATAGTGGCGCCGGGAGTCGGCGGCCTGCCCGCCGATGATGTTGGAGGTCTGTATCCAGGCCCCGTGGACTTTGTAGGGCTTGCCCGTCTCCAGCTGCTCGATGAGCACGTCCGGCTGCACCCAGCCGCGGAAGTTCTTAATCATGGGGTAGTCGTTGGCGCCGATGCGCTTCTCGTTGAGCTTTTTCACCAGGTCTTCGCCGTAGAGCTTGGTCAGCTCGGCGGAGGAGAAGGGGTAGGTGGTGACGCCGTGCGAGTTCTTGGCGATGACATTGCCGCCGGGGTTATCGATGTTGCCGGTGATGGCCCAGAGGTGGTTGATGGCCTGGGCGACGACGCTGCCGGCGGGCATGGCGTCGACCGGCTCGCCCCACTGAATGGCCGAGGGCTTGTTCCTGGCGAAGAGCCGGGCCGCCTTCCGCAGCAGGTCGGCGGGCACCCAGGTGATTTCCTCGACCTTCTCCGGCGGGTACTGCTGCACCCTTTCTTTGAGCTCGTCAAAGCCGTAGCACCACTTGTCCACGAATTCTTTATCGTAGATGCCTTCGTTGATGATGACATTGAGCATCCCCAGGGCGATGGCGCCGTCGGTGCCGGGGCGGTTCTGCAAATGCACCTCGGCGCGGGAGGTGAACCAGGTGTGGCGCGGGTCGATAACGATGAGCTTGGAGCCGCGGCGCATGCAGTCGATAATCCAGTGGCCGAAGAAGCCGTCGTGACAGCCGGCCGCCGGGTTCTGCGCCCAGATGATGATGTACTTGGGCGGCTGCCACTCGGGGGAGTCGTAGCGCTTCTCCAGGAACTGCGAGGCGTCAAGCACGCTGTAGGCCCCCTGCGTGGCGAACATGGCCCCCAGCCGGGGCGTGTAGCAGGCGTGAGCGGCCAGCCCCACCTGCACCCAGTTGGGGCTACCGTAGGCGTACATCAGGAAGGTGATGGGCCCGCCGATATCGCGGCCGGTGCCCTGGCAGAAGATGACCGACTCGGCCCCGTACTTGGCGCGGATGTCCTTGAGCCGGGCCTCGATGGTATCGAGGGCCTCGTCCCAGCTGATACGCTGCCACTTGCCCTCACCGCGCTGGCCGACCCGCTTGAGGGGATGGGTGACGCGGTCGGGGTGGTACATGTACTGGGGTATCGCCAGGCCCTTGGGGCAGAGCCGCCCCTGGTTAAAGGGGTGATTTTTATCCCCCTCGACCTTGACGACCTTGCCGTCCCGGACGTATATCTCGCAGCCGCAGCCCCCGTGCGAGCCGCAGCCCGCCGACCACAGGGTGGAAAGGGTTACCTTGTCCTTGCCTTTAGCCATGCGCCATCTCCTTTCCGACGTGTGAAAACAACTGTTGACATTATAAATATTAAGGGTTATCTAGCGAGGGTGTCAAATTAAAGAGGGGCAAAACTACGGGTTCAGCAGCGGATGCCGCGAGGGTGGCCAGGGTGGGAATAGATTACACCGATGGGGTGGGGAGGCAAGATAAGCCCGGCTTGCGATAAAGATAGCCGGATAAGTATAATTTAGAGAGATTCTCGACGCCGGTAGAGTTCCGCATGACCGAAACGCTTCCCCAAAATAAACCCAGGGTCTTTTACGGCTGGTTCGCCCTGACCGGCGTGATGCTGGTCATCTTCACCGTCGGCGGGACATTCGTCAATTCTTTCAGCGTGCTGCTGCCGGTCATCACCACCGATTTCGGCTGGAGCCGGGGGGTAGTGGCCGGGGCGCTCTCGGCGGGGATTATCGCCTTCGGGCTGCCCAGCCCGCTCTGGGGCGCCATCGTCACCCGCTTCGGGCCCAGGCGCACCCTCATCTTCGGTAACCTGGTGGCCGGGCTGGCCATGGCCGGGGTCTATTTCGTCCAGGAGGTCTGGCACCTCTACGCGCTGTATATCATCGCCGGGGTGGGGGCCGGCATCGGGGGCTATATCTCCTGCACCACCGTCGTCAACAACTGGTTCATCAAGCGGCGCTCTCTGGCGCTGGGGATGTTCATCGCCGCCTCCGGCCTGGCCGGTCTGACCTTCCCGCCGCTGGCGACGGCCCTTGTCGCCGCCGTGGACTGGCGGTTGACCTGGCTGATACTGGCCGGTCTGATTGTTGTTGTCGCCGTTTTGCTCGGCTGCGTCATCCTGGTGAGGAACCGCCCCGAGGACATGGGCCAGACGCCCGATGGCCTGCCCGCGACGTCGTACGCCGCGATGGCGCCGCCGGAGTCTGACCCCGGTAAGGAGGACACCTGGCGGGTGACGCAGGTCTTCCGCAGCCCCACCCCCTGGCTCATCGGGGGTTTTGCCGCCGCCAACGCCTTTACCATGGGCATGATGATAACCCACCAGATTGCCTACGTGCAGGACATTGGCTTTAATCCGATGACGGCCGCCACGACGGTGAGCTTCATGTCGGCCTTCAGCCTGCTCGGCAGCCTGGGCTTCGGGGCGCTGGCGCTGCGCTATAATTACCGCTATCTGGCCAGCGTCGGCTTCGCTCTGCAGCTGCTGGGGCTGATTATCCTCCTGACCACCCGGAGCTTGGGCTTTATCTTTGTCTACGCGGCCTTCCAGGGGATGACCAACGGCGCCCTGACGACGGCCATGCCCACCTTCCTGGGGGCTTACTACCCCCGCCACCGCTACGCCCGTGTGCTGGGGGTGGTGCTGCCCTTCCAGGTGGTGGCCAACGCCCTGTCCGCCATCATCGGCGGGGCCATCTTCGACGCGACGCTCTCCTACACCCCCGCCTTCATCACTGCTGCTGCCTTCAGCCTGCTGGGGATGGTCTTCGCCTTTAACGCGCGCCAGCCCAAGTACGTCTAAAGGTGAATTTTCTGGCCCGGCGTTGTACAATCGGGACGTATGAAAATCACGGCCCGGTGGCTCTTCATCCTCTGCCTACCCGTGCTGCTGGTGACGGCCAGCGTCAGCGCGGCGGCCAACTGTCCCGCCCTCTATCAGTACGGCTTCGCCAAATATGATGTGAGCCGGACGACGGGCCTGGCCCCGTCCGAGCTGGATAAGGCCGCCGCCGGCCTCATCGCCTACTTCAACTCCGGCGAGGAGTTCATCGACCTCACCGTCGTCAAGGACGGCCAGCCCTTCACCCTCTTCAACGCGCGCGAGGTCGGCCATCTCAAGGACGTCAAGGGGCTGTTCCAGCTGGTCTACCGGCTGCTCTGGGGGACACTGGCCTACGCCCTGGCCTTCGCCGCGGCCTGTCTCTTCTGGTGGCGAGACCGGCGTCTTCTAGGCTGGGGCCCTGTCTCATATAAACATCTCCGCGCCCAC
>DAOULO010000092.1:0-4085 GCA_034420195.1 Dehalococcoidales bacterium | reverse complement strand
CCTAAAAGTCACTGGGATTCATGGCCGGGCGCCCGGCCATGTTCGCGACAAGGCAGTACCACCGCTGCCAGATGTGCGGACGGCCCCGCGCCTACATCCGCAAGTTCGGCATCTGCCGGATATGCTTCCGGACACTGGCCCTGGACGCCCAGCTGCCGGGGGTAAGAAAATCCAGCTGGTAAGCTGAAGAAGGAATTTATTAGGTATGACCGTTACCGACCCGATTGCCGATATGCTGACCCGGATACGCAACGCCCTCATGGTGCGCCACGACAGCGTGCTCGTCCCGGCGTCCAAGATAAAGCTCTCCATCGCCCGCATCCTCAAGGAGGAGGGCTTCATCACCGACTACGAGGTCATCCGCGGCAAGCCGCACCGCAATATTAAAATACAGCTGCGCTATCTGGACGATAACAAGCCGGCCATCAGTGGCCTCAAGCGCGTCAGCCGGCCGGGGCTGCGGGTCTACGTGCAAAAGAGAGAGATACCGCGCGTCTACGGCGGCCTGGGCATCGCCATCATCTCCACGTCCCAGGGCGTGCGCACCGGCCATCAGGCCTGGCGGCAGGGCGGCGGCGGCGAACTGATGTGTTACGTATGGTAAACTCTACCGGGAGTAATAATAGATGTCGAGAGTAGGCAAAATGCCCATCGCGGTACCGTCCGGGGTGACGGTGGATATCAAGGACAGCGACGTGACCGTCAAGGGCCCCAAGGGCGAGCTGAAACGCTCCCTGCCCGCCGAGATGAGCATTAACCTGGAAGGCAGCACGCTGACGGTGACCCGTCCCAGCGACAGCCAGCGCCACCGCGCTTACCACGGGCTGACGCGGAGCCTGCTGGCCAACATGGTCACCGGGGTATCGCAGGGCTTTGAGAAGACGCTGGAAATCGTCGGGGTGGGCTTCCGCGCCGAGAAGTCCGGCGAGAAGCTGGTGCTGCGCCTCGGCTTTTCGCACCCGGTGGAGGTCAATCCGCCCGCCGGCGTCACCCTAAGCGTGGAAGGTAACAACCGCATCAAGGTCAGCGGCATCAATAAGGAAGACGTCGGCGAGATGGCCGCCAAGATACGGGCCGTCCGTCCGCCCGATGCCTATAAAGGCAAGGGCATTCGCTACGCCGGAGAAACGGTACGCATCAAGCCGGGCAAGGCCGGCAAGGTGGTGGGTGGTCAGTAAGATGAGAAAGTCAGCTACCCGAGCAGCGCGCCAGCGGCGGCATTATAAAATCAGGCAGAAGGTCAGCGGCAGCGGGGACCGGCCCCGACTCTGCGTCTTCCGCAGCCTGAACCACATTTACGCCCAGGTGGTCGACGACAGCCGGGGGCAGACCCTGGTGACCGCCTCCACGCTGGACGCGGAGATTAAAAACGATGCCAAGGGCAAGAACAAGACCGGCCGCGCCGCGCTGGTGGGCGCCCTGCTGGCCAAGCGCGCCAAGACCAAGAAAATAGGCCAGGTGGCCTTCGACCGCGGCGGCTTCCGCTACCACGGCCGCGTCAAGGCCCTGGCGGAGGCGGCCCGTGAGGGCGGGCTCAAGTTCTAGGAGAGGATGAAGCAGGTTGATGAAGCAGCCATTGAGCCGGATTGACCCGGTAGACCTTAACCTCAACGACAAGCTCATCGACGTCAACCGCGTCGCCAAGGTGATGAAGGGGGGCAAGCGCCTCCGCTTCAGTGCCCTGGTGGTCAGCGGCGATGGCGAGGGCCACGTGGGTCTGGGCATCGGCAAGGCCAACGAAGTCCCCGCCGCCATCAGCAAGGGCGGGGCCAAGGCCCGGAAGAATTTGATTAAAGTACCGCTGGAGGGGAGCACCATCCCCCACGAAATTACGGTCAATTACGGGGCGGCCGTCGTCATGCTCAAACCGGCGGCGCCCGGCACCGGCGTCATCGCCGGCGGCCCCGTCCGGGCGGTACTGGAGGCGGCCGGTATCAAGGATATCCTCACCAAATCGCTGGGCACCTCCAACCACATCAATGTCGCCAAGGCGACGATGCGGGCCCTCAGCGAGCTGAGAGTGCCCAAGGACGAGCTGGCCCGGCGCAAGGCCGGCATCACCACCGGGGAGGCACCCGCCGGTGAGTAAATTACGCGTTACCTGGATTAAGAGCGGCATCGGCTACGAGAAGAGCCAGCGGAGAACCCTGGCATCGCTGGGTTTTCACCGGCTCAATCAGAGCGTTGTCCACGAGGATACCAACTCCATACGCGGCATGATTAACAAGGTGAGACACCTGGTAAAAGTGGAGGCCGAGAGTGGTCCGACAGAATGATTTAGCCCCGGCGCCCGGCTCGCATAAGCCCGCCAAGCGGGTGGGCCGCGGCGACGGCTCTAACCGCGGCACCTATTCCGGGCGCGGCTGCAAGGGGCAGAAGTCCCGCGCCGGCTACAAGATGCGTCCCGGCTTCGAGGGCGGGCAGCTGCCCCTCATCAAGCGCCTGCCCCGCAAGCGCGGCTTCACCAACATCTTCCGCACGGAGTATGCTACCGTCGGCGTGGGGGCGCTTAAGGCCTTCGCCAAGGGGGCCGAGGTGACCCCGGAGACGATGATGGCAGCGGGGATTATCAAATCGCTGAAGAACCCGGTGAAAATACTGGCCGACGGCGATATCGACCGGCCACTGACAGTACGGGCTAACAAGTTTTCGGCGGCGGCTAAGGCCAAGATTGAGGCCGCCGGAGGCCAGGCTGAGGAGGTTGCCAATGCGGCCAAGGCCAAGTAGACCCCGGCTGCTGCAGGCGATGCTGGATGCCTTCAGCCTGCCCGACCTGCGGCGCCGGATACTCATTACCGTCGGCATTCTGGTCATCTTCCGCTTCATCGCGCACGTGCCCCTGCCGGGCGTCAACCCCGACGCCCTGCAGCAGCTCTTCGATAGCAACGCCCTGCTGGGCATGCTCAACCTCTTCAGCGGCGGCGCCATGCGGCAGTTCAGCGTGGCCTCCATGGGCGTTTACCCCTATATTACCGCCTCGATTATTATGATTCTGCTGGTACCGGTCATCCCCCGGCTGCAGGCCCTCTCGCAGGAAGGGGAGGCCGGCCGCAACAAGATTAACGTTTATACCCACTGGCTGACGGTGCCCCTGGCCGCCTTCTCCGGCTACGGGCAGCTGATACTGCTCCAGCGCGCCGGGGCCGTGGGCACCTCCGCTATGCTGCCCACCATCACCATCGTCGCCTCGCTGGTGGCCGGCACGGTCTTCCTGGTCTGGCTGGGCGAACTCATCACCGAGTACGGCATTGGCAACGGCATTTCCATTATCATCTTCGGCGGCATCGTGGCCGGCTACCCGCAGCTTATCCAGCAGGGCTTTCTGGCCAAGAGCAACCCGCTGGGCCTGACGGTCTACATCGCCATCGTCCTGGTCACTATCGTCCTCATCGTCATCTTCACCGAGGCACACCGCCGCATCCCGGTGCAGTACGCCCGCAGTGTCTTCCGCGGGGGACGCATGTACCGCCAGTCCGGCTCCACCCACATCCCCATGCGGGTGAATTCCGCCGGCATGATACCGCTCATCTTCGCCATGTCCATCGTGCTCTTCCCGGGCATCGTCGCCAGCTATTTCGTCGACCCCAACAACCCCGGTATCGCCGATACGATTAAGGACTGGTTCAGCCCGGGCACTGCCTTGCCCGTGGGGGCGTTCTACTGGATATTCTATTTTGTCCTGGCGATGGCCTTCACCTTTTTCTACACCATGATTACCTACCAGCAGCAGGACCTGCCCGGTACTTTGCAGCGGCAGGGGGGCTTCATCCCCGGCATCCGTCCCGGCAAGAACACGTCCTCTTATCTCAGTGGCGTCATCAACCGCATTACCTGGGCCGGGGCGCTTTTCCTGGCCTTTGTGGCGGTGATGCCGTTTCTGGCGCGCTCAGTTACCAATGTCCAGCAGATACAGCTGTCTAGCTTAGGTATGCTCATCGTCGTCGGCGTGGTGCTGGATACGATGAAACAGCTCGAGGCACAGCTGGTGATGCGCCGCTACGAGGGCTTTATTAAGTAGGAGGGAAGTTGTATATTATTCTCTTGGGGGCGCCCGGGGCGGGCAAAGGTACCCAGGCCGTGATGCT
>DAOULO010000091.1:0-5760 GCA_034420195.1 Dehalococcoidales bacterium | reverse complement strand
ACCAACGGCTATCTGCTGGCCGCCGCGGAAAAGTACCCGGACCGGCTGGTCGTCCAGCCCAACGTGGGCCCGTTCATCAAGCGTGGCATGAAGGACGTGCTCTGGGAGCTGGACTACCTGGCCCAGGAGAGGGGCTGCAAAATCTTCAAGTTCTATCCGCCGGAAGATACCTACATCAACGACGAGCGGATATGGCCCTTCTACAAACGATGCGAAGAACTGGGCGTGGCCGTGTCCATCCACACCGGCTGGAGCTGGTGCCCGCCCGGCAAGGCCAAGTACTGCCTGCCCGTTTTGCTGGATGACGTGGTCAACGACTTCTACGACCTGAAGGTAATCGCCTTCCACGCCGGCTGGCCGCACTGCCGCGACCTGAACATGGTGGCCCTATCGCACCCCAACGTCTACATCAGCCTCAGCCTGATTATGCCGTGGTACCGGGCGGCGCCGCGTCGCCTGGCGGAAATCATCGGCGAGGCCATCCAGTTCGCCGGCCCGGAGCGCATCGTCTGGGGCACCGACTTCTACGGCCCCGGCGGCCTGTTCCGGGAGGCGATTATCGGCCTGAGAACGTTTGAGATGCCGGAAGACCTCCAGAAGGGCTACGGCTTCGCCCCCGTCACCGACGAGGTCAAGCGGATGATTTTCGGCGAAAACCTGGCCAAGATACTCGGCGTCGATACCTCAAAGAGACGCACCAAATAAAGCAACTAACGCGTAAGGAAAGGAGAAACAATGACGGATTTCCCAATATTATTCTCCCCCATCAAGCTCGGGCCGCTGCAGCTCAAGAACCGCATCGGCGGCTCCTGCACCACCACCGGCGGCGCCGATATCAACGGATACATTACCGAAGAGTGCCTTTATTCTTACGCCGCCCGGTGTGAAGGCGGCGCCGGATTCATCACCATCGAGTGCACCTTCGCCACCGACTGGGGCGCCAAGACCACCAGCTTCGGCAACCCGCGCATCAGCGGGCGCGCCTACTACGAGGGCATGTCCAACCTGGCCGAGGCCATGAAGCAGATGGGCGCCAAGGCCTTTATCCAGATTACCCCCAGCTTCGGCCGCCAGGGCTCGGGGCGCCTCTCCGGCGAGACCCCGCCGGCGCCTTCGGCCATCCCCTCGGAGCGACCGCAGGACTACGAACAGCGCATCATGCCCCGCGGCTACGAGACCAGGTCCCAGACGATGGGCGGCACCACCGTCCCCCGCGTGCTCACCATCGAGGAAATCGACTACATGGAGCGCACCTTCGCCGACGCCGTGGCCGGCGCCCGCATCTGCGGCTTCGACGCCGTGGAGTTCCACAGCCCCCACGGCTACATGATTCACCAGTTCCTCTCGCCGCGCTCCAACCAGCGCAACGACCTCTACGGCGGCTCGCTGGAGAACCGCTTCCGCTTCCTGCGCAACCTGCTGGTCAGCGCCCGCCGCCGCGTCGGCCCGGACTTCTGCCTGGGCATCCGCCTCTCCGGCGACGAGCACATGCCCGGCGCCATCCACGAGGACGAGCTGATTCAGGTGGCCAAGTGGTGCGAGGAGCTGGGTGCCAGCTACATCCACCTCTCCGACGGCTCCTACGAGGCCCGCAAGTGGTTCTTCCCGCAAGACCCGTTCTGCTTCATCGAGCACGCCAAGCATTTTAAGAAAGAACTCAAGATACCCCTAATCGTCCCCGGCCAGCACGACCCGTATCTGGCCGAGGAAGTCCTCCGCAACAAATGGGCCGACGCCGTCACCATGGGCCGCCAGCTGGTGGCCGACCAGCGCACCCCGCGCAAGTGGGAAGAGGGCCGGGTTGACGAGATTACCCGCTGTCTGCGCTGCAACGTCTGCCTGGCCCGGTTCAACCGCGGCCTGGCCATCCGCTGCGCCGTGAATTCCAACATCGGCCGCGAGAAGTACGACCCCAAGTACAGCTCCACCGATAACGCCCTCACCCTGCGGCCGCTGCCCGAGCCGTTCATGCCCCCCTGCCAGAACACCTGCCCCGCCGGGCTGGACATCAACGCCTACGTCCTCATGGCCTCCCGCGGGCAGATTGGCGAGTCCTACCGCTACCTCAAGCAGCAGCTGCCCTTCCCCGGCGTCATCGGGCGCGTCTGCCCGCACCCCTGCGAGGCGGAGTGCAACCGCGGCAAGCTGGACGCCCCCATCGCCATCAATAATATCAAGCGCTTCGTGGCCGATACCGTCATGGCCGATGGTCTGCCCGACTACCTCAAGAAGCAGTGCCTCCCCGAGAAGCTGCCCATCACCAGGAAGGAAAAGGTGGCCGTGGTCGGCTCCGGCCCCGCCGGTCTGACCGCCGCCTACTTCCTCATTAAGAAGGGCTACGCCGTCACCGTCTTTGAGGCGGCCGACGTCGCCGGCGGCATGATGGCCGTGGGCGTGCCGGAGCACCGCCTGCCGCGTAAGGTCGTCAAGTGGGAAATCGACGCCATCAAGAAGATGGGCGTGGCCATCAAGACCGGCAGCCCGGTGAAGAAACCCGAAGACCTCAAGAAAAAGGGCTACGATGCCGTCTTCATCGCCGCCGGCGCCCAGAACAGCGCCAAACTCAACGTCCCCGGCGAGGATGCCACCGGCGTTATCCAGGCGCTCCCCTTCCTCAAGGCCGTCAACATCGGTAAGAAACCGGCCGTGGGCAAAAAGGTCCTCGTCGTCGGCGGCGGCAGCGTCGCCATGGATGCGGCCACCTGCGCCCGGCGCCTCGGCGCCGGCAGCGTCCAGGTCGTCTGCCTGGAGTGCAGCGCCGAGGAGATGCCCGCCCAAGAAGAGGAAATCCAGCAGGCCATCGACGAAGGCATCAAGGTGGACATGAGCTGGGGCCCCAAGGAGATTCTCACCAGCGGCGGCAAGGTCAAGGGCGCCACCCTGAAACGCTGCACCACCTGCTACGACAAGAGCGGCCGGTTCGCCCCCGTCTACAACGAGAAGGAGACCACCACCGTCGACGCCGATATGGTCATTACCGCCATCGGCCAGCGGGTCGACCTCGCCTTCATGGGCGACAGTAAGGTCAAGGCCACCAGGCGCGGCACCATCGAGGCCAACACCCGCAGCCTGGCCACCAGCGTCGCCGGCATCTACGCCGGCGGGGACGTCGCCCGCGGCCAAGGCACCATGATTGAGGCCATCGCCGACGGCAAGAAGGCCGCCGTGGCCATCGACTGCTACCTGCGCGGCACCGAGCTCCCGCCCGAGCCGCCGGAGCCCATCCTGGCCGACATCGAAGAGCCTGCCTTCCAGTTCCACCTGAGGGAGTACAAGAAAGAGGAACGCTGCGGGACGGAGGTCACCCCGGCGGCCAAGCGCAAGAACAACTTCAAGGAGGTTGACCTGGGCTTCGCCGACAAGGAGACCTGCGTCACCGAGGCGCGCCGCTGCCTGACCTGCCGCTGCTCGGCGGTAAGGTACTAAAGACGGTATACTGATACCGTCCTGAACCTGGCATAACGGGGAGGGGATGCGAGACACATTCAGTCTCCCCTCCCCGAGGTTTTTTAGGAGTTATTAACCCCTCGTTGCTGCGAGAGAAATATGAAATGGCAGAAATTAGTCCTGGACTTGTTGCAGCGGCAGACACAGGAACTGGAAAAGCTCGTTGCCGGACTGACCGAGGACGACCTGAACCGCCAGCCGGCGCCGGACTGCAACAGCATCGGCTGGCTGGTCTGGCACGCTATCCGCAGTCTGGACCGGAACTTCTCTCCCATGGTGGGCCAGGAGCAGCTGTGGCTAACGGAAAAATGGCACGCCCGCTTTGGCCGGGAGCCAGACCCTGACGAGACCGGCTACGGGCATACCGCCACACAGGCTAAATCATTCAAATCGCCGGACGCCAAGACCATCCTGGCATATAATAAGGCAATAACAGACCGGGTACTGGAATACGTTAATAACAATCTGGAGGAGCCAGACCTTGACCGGGAAGTCTATATCCCCACGCTGGAGCTCAAGCATAGCGTGGCGCGGATAATCGTCGGGGAGTTCTGGCATACCATACACCACCTTGGACAGGCCGGCTACGTGCGGGGAATAATCAAAGACCAGGGTTGGTACGGGAGATAAAGACCTGCCCGGGAGGGACTAAAAAGGAGTAATTATGAGCTGGGAAGAGGAATACAGGAAAAAGCTGGTCACGCCGGAGGAGGCCGTCAGCGTCATCAAGAGCGGCGACCGCGTCTGCTTCGTGCAGGGCAACGAGCCCCAGGCCCTGGGACTGGCCCTGGCGGCCCGCCTGGGAGAGGTGGAGAACGTGCTCCTCTCGCTGCGCACGCCGGGGCGGGACTTCGGCTGGTACGACCCCGTCTTCGAGATGTCCTTCAAGATTGAGGTCGGCTTCCCGCTGCCCATCGTGCGCCAGATAATCTCCGAGCGCCGCTGCGACCTGGCCATCGGCGGCCTGGGCTTCATCTTCCACGAGGAGGAGCGCGGCCCCGCCGACGTGGTCATGGTGGAGCTTTCCACCCCCGACGCGCACGGCTACTGCTCCTTCGGCGCCTCCGTCTGGACGAAGAAGGCGGAAATCCGTAACGCCAAAATCGTCCTGGCCGAGGTCAACAAGAACCTCATCCGCACCTACGGCGATAATTACATCCATGTCTCCGAGATAGACTACTTTGTGGAGCACACCCCCTCCGGCAAGCAGCCCGGCGGTACCGACCTGCTGGGACGGCGCACCGCCGAGGCCAGCCAGGAGGAAAAGACCATCGCTGACTACGTCGGCACGCTCGTCCGCGACGGCGATACTTTGCAGGTGGGCGTCGGCGGCACCTCCGAGGCCTGCTGCCGCCTGGGCACCTTCGAGAACAAGAACGACCTGGGCTGGCACTCCGAGACGACGCCCCGCGGCATCATCCCGCTGATAAGAAAGGGCGTCATCACCGGCAAGCACAAGACCCTCAACCCCCTTAAGGCGGTGGCCACCGCCTGTGGCGGCGGCACCAAGGAGGACATGGACTTTGTCAACATGAACCCGGCCTTCGAGCTGCACAGCGCCGAGTACTGCCTGGACGTGCGCGTCATCGCCCAGCACGATAACATGGTGGCCATCAACAGCGCCGTCAGCGTCGATTTCGCCGGTCAGGTGGCCGCCGAGTCCATCGGCCCCCGCGTCATCAGCGGCGCCGGCGGGCAGACCTCCTTCGCCATCGGGTCCTTCCTCTCGCGAGGCGGCCGCTCCATCACCGTGCTCACCTCAACCGCCGGCAGCGGCGAGCGGCGCCTCTCGCGCATCACGCCCCTGCTGGCCGAGGGGACAATTGTCACCGTGCCACGCACCATCAGCGACTACATCGTCACCGAGTACGGCATCGCCCACCTCAAGGGCATGACGCAGCGCCAGCGGGCCGAGGCCCTCATCGAAATCGCCCACCCGGACTTCCGCGCCGACCTGACGAAAGAAGCGCAAAAACTATACTGGCCGTAGGCTTTGGAGCTAAAGCGATAGTAAACGGGGCGGCGCTGACGCGCCGCCCTTCTTTCTGAGTTATCTATTCCCACCCTAGCCACCCTCGTCCCATCCGCGGCTTAGCCCATAGTTTCGTTCCTCCACCCAAGGGGTGTTTAAGAGGGGCGAAGCCCCTCTTTTAATATAAATTCCCCCTCTCCGGCGGCACGCCTCGTCAGGAGAGGGGGACAAAGGGGGTGAGGTTCAAAGTAAATCACCAGACCAAAGCTAGGGATATCACCCACGTTTCAGCTTGACAATAAACGTACATCCGTGCTATCTTTAGATACGGGCTTTTAAGC
>DAOULO010000090.1:0-12970 GCA_034420195.1 Dehalococcoidales bacterium | reverse complement strand
TACCTGCACCCCGGCACCCTCCAGCCCCTGGGCCCGGCCGACCTGGCGCCCCTCTTCCCCATGGAGCTCATCAAGCAGGAGATGAGCCAGGAGCGCTACATCGATATCCCGGAGGAGGTGCAGACGCTCTACAGGATGTGGCGGCCTACCATCCTCCACCGCGCCTATAACCTGGAAAAGGCGCTGGATACCCCGGCCAAGATTTACTACAAGTACGAGGGCACCAGCCCGCCCGGCAGCCACAAGCCCAACACCGCCGTCGCCCAGGCCTACTACAACAAGAAGGAAGGCATCAAGCGCATCGCCACCGAGACCGGCGCCGGCCAGTGGGGCAGCTCGCTGGCCTTCGGCTGCCGGCTCTTCGACCTGGAGTGCAAGGTCTACATGGTGGGGATAAGCTATAAGCAGAAGCCCTACCGGCGCATCATGATGGAGACCTGGGGGGCCACCTGCGTCCCCAGTCCCAGCCCGGATACCAAGGCCGGCCGCGACATGCTGGCCCAAAACCCGGACTGCCCCGGCAGCCTGGGACTGGCCATCAGCGAGGCGGTGGAGGACGCCGCCACCCGCGACGACACGCATTACTCGCTGGGCAGCGTCCTCAACCACGTCCTGCTGCACCAGACCATCATCGGCCAGGAGGCCATGAAGCAGATGGAGATGGCCGGCGACTATCCGGATGTCATCGTCGGCTGCATCGGCGGCGGCTCCAACTTCGCCGGGATGTTCCTGCCCTTCATCAAGGACAAGCTTTCCGGCAAGAAAAAGGACCTGCGCATCGTCAACGTCGAGCCGGAGAGCTGCCCGACGCTGACCAAGGGCCTCTATACCTACGACTTCGGCGACGTGGCCATGATGACGCCCCTCATCAAGATGTTCACCCTGGGCCACGCCTTCATCCCCCCGCCCGTCCACGCCGGCGGCCTGCGCTACCACGGCATGGCGCCCATTATCTGCCACCTGCACAAGCTGGGCCTCGTCGAGGCCGTGGCGGTGCCCCAGGTGGCCACCTTCGAGGCCGGGGTCACCTTCGCCCGCACCGAGGGCATCATCAGCGCCCCGGAGACCAACCACGCCATCCGCGTCACCATCGATGAGGCGCTCAAGTGCAAGCAGGAAGGCAAGTCCAAGGTCATCCTGCTGGCCCACAGCGGCCACGGCCACTTCGACATGGCCGCCTACGAGGCCTATCTCTCCGGCAAGTTGACCGACTACGCCTACCCCGAGGACATGGTGCGGGAGGCCCTCAAAGGCCTGCCGCAGGTACCCGAATCGGCCTGAAGATAAGCAAAAGCCTACGAAGTAAGCCAAGCGACCCCCTCTCCCAAAAACGGGGAGGGGGTCGGCTATTATTTAATATTTATTTAACAATTATCTGGTATTTTAAAGATGATACGGTATATCATAGTATTATGAAGATACCAAAACCGACCCCCAAGATATTTATCACCGCCATCGTCCTGGCCCTCTCGCTGGCCCTGCTGCTGGGCACCACCGGCTGCTACGGAGTCATCACCGGGCAAACGCCCACCACGCCCGCCGGCGCCACGCCTACCGAACCGATTAACCCCGACTGGGCGATGCCGTCCGGCGGCGACCAAACTGAGGCGCTGCCCAGCGTCGCCGACGTGGTGGCTCTGGTGAAACCCTCGGTGGTCTCCATCAATGTCAAGATACCCGTGACCAGCTTCTTCGGCGAGTACACCCAGGAAGGCGAGGGCTCCGGCTGGATTCTGGACGAGAACGGCATTATCGTTACCAATAACCACGTCGTCGCCGGGGCTACCGAAATTACCGTCAACCTCGACGACGGGCGCGTCTTCCCGGTTGACCTCAACAACGTCTTCACCGACCCCCTCACCGACCTGGCCATCGTCAAAATCAATGCCGATGGACTCAGCCCCCTCCGTATCGGCGACTCTACCCGGCTGCGCGTGGGCGATTGGGTAGTCGCCATCGGCAACTCGCTGGGGCGGGGGACACGCGCCACGGTGGGCATCGTCAGCCAGCTGGGGGTATCGCTCCAGATGTCCCAGGACCAGACGCTCTATAACCTCATTGATACCAGCGCCGTCATCAACCCGGGCAACTCCGGCGGCCCGCTGGTGAACATGGCCGGCGAGGTCGTGGGCATCACCAGCGCCAAGATTGTCACCACCGGCGCCGAGGCCACCGGTTTCGCCATCGCCACCGAGGAGGCCACCCCCATCATTCAGGAGCTGGTCAACAATGGCTACGTCGTCCGACCCTTCCTGGGCGTCCAGAACCTGCTGGACGTCGACCAGGCCGTGGCCAGCTTCTACGGGCTGGGCACCGATAAGGGCGTGCTGGTGCGGGGCGTCGTGGCCGGTTCCCCGGCGGAACAGGCCGGGCTCAAGGCCGGCGACGTCATTACCGCCCTGGACAGCGAGGAGGTCGCCTCCGTCCAAGACTTGACGCGCATCCTCTACGCCGCCGAGGTCGGAGAGCCGCTGGATGTTACCTACGTCCGCGACGGGCAGACGCAGACCGTCACCGTCACCCTCGCCGAGACACCCCCGCCGAGCTAGCCAGCTAGGCCGCCTTTTTCACCCCCAACTCCACCGTGTAGCCGCTGATTTTAAAACTCTCCTTGAGGTCGGCGTCTTCGGGGATACCCTCGCCGAGCTCCACCGCCAGCGTCTCCTGCATCACGTAGTCGGCGAAGGAGGAAAGCGACTGCATGATGAAGGCGTCCGCCTCGTAGTAAGCGTGGATGTGGTCGGCGATTTCGTAGCCGGCGGCGCGGCGCATGTTCTGCAGGCGGTGCACGATTTCCCGGGCCATGCCCTCGGCCTCCAGCTCGGCGGTGAGGTAGGTGGCGAGGGCCAGGGAAGCGCCCGCCTCGCTGACGACGACGAAACCGGAACCTTCCTGCCCGGCCACTTTCTCGACGGTTTCGGCGAAAAGCTCCTTGACGTTAAGCTCCTCCAGGATGAGGGACGTCACCCGCTCCAGGGCGCGCTTCCCCCGGTCGGAGGCGACCCCCACGTAAATCTCGCCCAGGGGCTGGCGCACCTTGATGCCCGCCTGGCTGCGGGCGGCCCGCCCCAGCGAGCAGAGCTTCATCGCCAGGCGATTGTCCTCGGTCAGCTGCTTGTCAATCAAGCCCGTATCGGCCACGGGGAAATCGGTGAGGTGGACGCTCGCCGGGGCGTCCGGACTTACCTTGAGAACCAAGTTCCGGTAAAGCTCCTCGGCCAGGAACGGTACGAACGGCGCCAGCAGTTTGGCCAGCGTCACCAGACATTGGTACAGGGTGTTGTAGGCCGAGAGCTTATCGGCGTCGTTCTCGCTCTTCCAGAAGCGCCGCCGCGAGCGGCGCACGTACCAGTTGGACAGCCCGTCAACAAAGCTCTCTATCTTTCTGCCCGCCTCGGTGGGACTGTAGCCCGCCAGGCAGGTGTCCACCTCGCCGATGAGCTGGTTCAGCTCGGAGAGAATCCAGCGGTCGAGCTCGGCCTGCGGCGGTTTGAACTCCTCTGGCGGTTGATATTCATCAATGTTGGCATACATCACGAAGAACGAGTAGACATTCCACAGCGTCCCCAGGAAGCGGCGCGAGGTATCGGCCAGTTGCTTCTCGTCGAACTGGCGCGGGTTGCCCGGCGCCGAGGCGGTGTAGAGGTACCAGCGCAGGGCGTCGGCGCCGTACTTGGCGATGACCTCGTTGGGCCAGACGACGTTACCCTTGCGCTTGCTCATCTTCTCGCCCTTGGCGTCGAGGATGTGCCCCAGGCAGATGACGTTCTTATAAGAAGGCCGGTCGAAGAGCAGCGTGGCGATGGCGTGCAGGCTGTAAAACCAGCCGCGCGTCTGGTCGATAGCCTCGCAGATATAGTCGGCGGGGAAACCCCCGTCCTCGAGCAGCGTGGCGTTCTCGAAGGGATAGTGGCTCTGGGCCAGCGGCATCGCCCCCGAATCGAACCAGGCGTCGATGACCTCGGGGACGCGCCGCATGGCGCCGCCGCACTTGGCACACTTAAAGGTAAGCTCATCCGCATAAGGCCGGTGCAGGTCGAGCGGCTCGGGCAGGCCGGAGAAACCGGCCTTACTCTTGAGCTCTTCCAGCCCGCCGACGCAGTCCATCGCCCCGCATTTCTCGCAGCGCCAGACGGGCAGCGGCGTACCCCAGTAGCGCTCCCGCGAGAAGGCCCAGTCGATGTTGTTGGCCAGCCAGTCGCCGAAGCGCCCGTGCTTGATGTGCTCCGGGTACCAGTTTATCGCCTCGTTGCCGGCGACGAGCCCCTCCTTGACGGCGGTGGTCTTGATGTACCAGGTCTCCTTGGCGTAGTAGAGCAGCGGCGTCTCGCAGCGCCAGCAGAAGGGGTAGGTGTGCTTTATCGTCTCGCGGCGCAGCAGCAGCCCGCGCGCTTTTAAGTCCTTCATGATGTCTTCATCGGCATCCTTGACGAACTTGCCGGCACCGGGTAATAGTATATCTTTCATGCCTTGAATATTAACAAGACTACTTTCACCAGCAAGTACCTCAGAAACATCAACAGGTGTCATTCCTGAGGGAAAACCACTAGTTGAAATTCCTGGACGAACATGTTTCCGTACTTCCGGAGTCAAAGCAATAGGTATAGTTGTTTTTACTTTACCGTCAAGGTCAACTGTATGAACCAGAGGCAATCCTTCTTTTTCTCCAATATCAAAGTCAACTTCCCCGTATGCCGGTGCAATATGTACTATTCCAGTACCATCATCCATAGAGACAAAATCACCTGCAATTACACGATATGGAGCTTTATCAACATCTTTATAATGACTTGTAGGTACAGGATATAGTGGCTCAAAACTCACTCCCACCAGGTCTTTCCCGGCGAGCTTCTTAACCACCTTATAACCTTCCAGGCCAACGGCCCCTACCAGCCGCGAGGCCATGACAAGATACTCTTTATCCCCGGCCAGCAGGTCGTACTCGGCGTCTGGCGCCACCGCCAGGGCGGTATTGCCCGGCAGCGTCCAGGGGGTCGTCGTCCAGGCCAGCAGGTAAACGGGCTTGTCGGCGGGCAGGTCGGCCTTGCCTTTATCCTTGACCTTAAACTTTATGTAAACCGAGGGATCTTCGGTATCCTCTTTGTAGCCCTGGGATACTTCGTGCGAGCTTAAGGACGTGCCGCAGCGGGGGCAGTGCGGCGTCACCCGGTAGCCCTGGTAGACCAGCCCTTTATCCCACATCTGCTTGATGGCCCACCAGCAGGACTCCATGTAGTCGGGGCTGAGGGTGATGTAGGCGTGCTCCAGGTCGACCCAGTAGCCGATGCGCGCCAGCAACTCCTCGAACTCGCCGAGGTACTTGGCGACGCTCTGGCGGCACAGTTCGTTGAACTTGGCCACGCCGTATTCCTCAATCTGGGGCTTGGAGGCGATGCCCAGCTGCTTCTCCACCGCCAGCTCCACCGGCAGGCCGTGGGTATCCCAGCCGCCGATGCGCGGGGCGTAGTAGCCCTTCATCACCTTGTAGCGCGGGATGACGTCCTTGAAGACCGAGGTAAGCACGTGGTGCAGGGCGGGCGGGCCATTGACGGTGGGCGGCCCGTCGTAGAGGACGAAGCGCTCGCCGCCCTGCCGGGCCGCCACGCTTTTATTGAAAATATCGCCCTTCTGCCACCCGGCCAGTATTTTCTCTTCCAGCTCCGGGAAATTTACCCGGCTGTTGACAGGTCCAAACATGATAACCCCCTATAATAACAAAGCCCCGTCCTCTAGGGACGGGACTGGAAATTCCCGCGGTACCACCCTAATTCCCCCGAAGGGGCCCTCAACAGGGCACGTATTCATGCCCTCATCGCGGCTAACGGGCGACGACTCCGGCCAGGCCTACTCTCCTTCGGCAAGCTCAGGATTTCGGTTGGCGGCTCGGGAGGGATTTTCAAGGCGGGGATACGTCTGCTCACACCGTACCAGACTCGCTGATTACCCTTCACCACCCCTACTCTTCTCCGTCACAGCCTTTACGGGACTATACTAACATAATATTGCCGCTAAATCAATACTCGGGCAATACCTTGGGGGCGATGACCACCTTGCGGGCCTCGCCGATGCCGGTAGACTCGGTGACGACATCGGGGTGGTCGGCCAGGGCCAGGTGGATAACGCGCCGCTCGAAGGCGGGCATCGGCTCCATGGTGAAGGGCGTCTTGCGCCGGCCCACCTGCTCGGCCAGCCGGCTGGCCAGGGCGCGCAGCCCCTCGCAGCGGCGCCGCTTGTAGCCCTCCACGTCCAGCACAAGGGGTATCTTGACCTCCATTTTGTGCGTCATGATGAGCCGGACGATGTGCTGCAGCGAGACCATCGTCTGGCCGCGCCGTCCGATGAGAATGCCCAGGTCTTCCCCTTCGATGTTGAGGCCGATGGAGGAAGCCTGGCCATCATCTTCGAGGACGGTGAACTCTTCGCAGAGGGCCACCGTGGCCGGCAGCTCCAGGAGCTCCAGGAGCCGCTCCAGCACTTCCCGGGCGGTCTCAAATATCGGTCTTTGCTCTTCGGGTAATTCCATGGTCAACTCTCGCGCGGCACGAGCCCTACTTCTTCCGCTTCTTCATATTGCGGTCCCGGCCGGGCAGGTAGCGCTGCTTGCTCGGCTTGATAAGCCCCTTCTCGTCGCGGATGACGATATCCGCCCCGGCGTCGTCGCTGGAGCGCTGCTCGCCCATGGGGGCCTTGAAATCTACGTATTTTTTACTTTTATCCGCCGCCGCCGTCTCCTCCTTGGGCTGACGCCGCAGGCCGCCCCAGCCGGTGACGCGGTACTGCATGACGATGCGGACGATGCTGTTGGCCACCCAGTAGAGCGCCAGGCCGCTGGGGAAGGTGAACGCCAGCAGGGTGAACATCATCGGCATCATCCAGAGCATCATCTGGCTCTGCTGCGCCTGTTTGGGGTCGGTGGGGGGAACCGTCGACATCTTCTGCTGCACCCACATCGTCACGCCGAAGAGGACGGCCAGGATAATGTTCCGGTCGGCCAGGTTCATCCCCAGGAACTGCCGGCTCAGGGGCAGGATGGGGTAGACCGACGCCCAGTTATAGAGATAGCGGGAAAGGTTGAGGAGCCCCTCCGGGGCTACCGCCAGGGTCAGCATGATGGACTGGTAGAGGGCAATCCAGACGGGCATCTGGATGAGCATGGTAATGGCGCAGCCGGCCGGCTTGACGCCGCTTTCCTTGTAGAGCCGCATCTGCTCCTGGGCCAGCTTCTGCTTGTCCTTGCCGTATTTCTTCTGGAGCTCGGCAATCTTGGGCTGGAGCTCCTGCATGGCCCGGGTGGAGCGCAGCTGGCTGAGGGTGAGCGGCAGCATGCAGAGGTTGACGAAGATGGTGAGGGCTATGATGGCCAGGCCGAAGTTATCGCCGAGGGCGTGCGCCACCACAATGAGGACATTGATGAGCGGCTGCTGTACAATCAGTTCCCAAGCATTCAAAGGCGCTTACCTCAACTCTGGCTCTCCAGGGAAATGGGCGACAGGACGGCGCCGGTCAGGACGTTGACCCGCTCCAGCGCCAGCTCGCTGGTATGGACGTAGACGATGTCTTCGTAGGCGGTCAGCGGGCCGTCGACATCTTTTTCAAGGTCGGCTAGCTGCCGCAGCGTTTGAGACTCGGTATCAATGCTGTAGATGACGCCCTTACGCGTGGCGAAGACGACGTACTTATCAATGACGACCGGCGTCGCCGATACCTGGCCGCCCAGGTCGTAGGTGGCTATCTCGGCCCCGCTGGTGGGGTCGAGGGCGTAGACCCGGTTATCCAGGCAGCCGGCGTAGAGGACGCCGTCGTGGATTAGCGGTGACGCCCAGAACCAGTTCTGGCCCATGAAGCGCCATTTCAGACTGCCGTCGGCAATATTGACGGCGTAGAAGTAGCGGTCGAAGGAGCCGAAATAGACCACGCCGTCGGCCACCAGCGGCGTGGTGACGATAGAGCCATCGGTCTGGTACGTCCACTTGAGGGTGCCGTCGGCGGCGTTGACGGCGTGGAGCTTCTTATCAAAAGAGCCGATGTAGACCACACCGTCGCTCAGCGCCGGGGTAGACCAGATTTTATCTTCGGTCGTGTACTCCCAGAGCCAGTCGCCGGTAAGGGCGTCCAGGGCGTAGAGATTGCCGTCGGAGCCGGCGATGTAGAGGTTGGTGCCGTCGGTCACCACCCCGCCGGCAAACGGTTCCAGGTTGCCCTCGCGGGGGTAGACCCAGCGCGTCGCCAGGTTATCTTCATTATAAGCGTAAATCTTGCCGTTGTAGCCGGCGATATAGACCAGATCGCCGCTTACCACCGGCGTCCCGTAGATGGCCACCCGGCTGCTGCCGCCGCAGCCACCGCCCCCGACCGGCAGGCAACCGAAGCCACCACTCTGCCCGCCCGGACTGAGGGGCTCGGCCCAGAGGCGGCTCTCATCGGCCAGGTTGATGGCCACCAGGCGGCCTTCCTTGGAGCCGACGAAGAGCGTCCCGTTGGCCACCTGTCCGCCCGACCAGCCGACGGGTATCAGCCCGCCGACGCAGCCCAGGGCGAAGCCGACGATGACCGCCAGCATGGCCGCCAGCAGGCCCAGCCGGACGATATGGTGGCGGCGCTGCCTCGATTGGGTTGGTGTCTTCAAAATATTAATCTCCGTAATGCGTCTTAAGGCACCGGGTCGTAGCCGCCCGGGTTAAGCGGGTGGCAGCGGGCGATACGCCGGACGCCCAGACCAACGCCCCTGACCAGCCCGAACTTGCCGATGGCCTCGTAGGTATACTGGGAGCAGGTCGGAGTGAAGCGGCACGACGGCGGCATGACCCGCGACCACGTCCGCTGGTAAAGTTTAATCAATCCCAGGGCGAATGCCTTCATATTCCTCTATAAGCAGCCCGGCCCGCCGCAATAACTTCCCTACCGCCAGGGCCAGACCGGCGTAGTCAACCACGGCCGCCGGGGCGCGGGCGATAAAGATAATATCCCAGCCCGGCGCGAGCGGCGTCTGGCGCATTATCTCACGGAGCCGCCGCTTCACCCGGTTCCTGACCACGGCCTTACCCACCCGGCGGCTGACCGTGAAGCCGCATCGGCTGATATCGAGCCGGTTGGGCCGGGCCCGCATCACCACCGGCTTGGCCGCCCAGGACTTGCCCTCCCGGAAGACCAGGTCAAACTGCGCCGGCTTGGTAAGATACCTTTCTTCCCTCACGGCTGCCCCACCGGATTATTCCTAACCACCGCTAGACGACGGTCAGTTTCTTCCGCCTCTTGAGGCGCCTGGCCTTGAGGACAGCCCGACCGCCCCGCGTGCTCATCCGCTTCAGGAAACCGTGCTCGCGTTTCCTGGGAATACTCTTCGGCTGGTAGGTTCGCTTCGGCACTCTAACTCCCGACGGTTACGTAAATATTAAACGGAACAACAAATCATGGCGGGCGGCCCGGCCTGACTAGCCCTTGATGCCGACGCCCCCCGTCCGGCGGATATGCTCGGACACAAACGGCAGGAGGGCCAGGTGCCGCGCCCGCTTGATGGCCGTGGCCAAAGCCCGCTGGTGCTTGGCGCAGGCGCCGCTCTTGCGGCGCGGGGCAATCTTGCCCCGGTCCGAAATATAGGGCCGCAGGACCGCCGGGTCTTTGTAGTCAATGTAGCGCACCTTATCGCGGCAAAAGAAGCATACCTTACGCTTGGGGACATACCTCCCCCGCCCCGGTCTCCGGCCCCTGGATTCTCTCGTCTGTGCCATTCTGCCCTCAATATATCTTAGTGCGGATTTCCCGTGGACTTAACCGCCGCTAGAACGGGAGGTCTTCCGTCTCCAGGTCGCTGGCGGCGCCTTCCTCCGTTTTCTCCTCGGAAGGGGCGGCGCTGCGGCGGTCGAGGAAGATTACCCGGTTGGCAATAACCTCAATGCGCGAATGGGGCTGCCCGTCCTGCCCCTCCCAGTTCCGCGTGTGAATGCGGCCCTCGGCGTAGACGAGCCGGCCCTTGCCCAGAAACTGATTGCACTGCTCGGCCAGCCGGTTCCAGGCCACCACGTTGAACCACTCCGTCTCCTGGCGGCGCTCCCCCTCCGGGGAGGTATAGACCCAGTTGGTAGCCACGGAAAAGGACGTTACCGGCTTACCGCTGGGAGTAAAACGCATCTCCGGCTCGTTGCCCACGTTCCCGATTATCGTCACCTTATTCAGACTCGGCATACCTCATCACCTCCCCAAGGCTAATCAGGGGTCTGACATGCCTCACCTTCAACTGCCCGCTTTGATGAGGAGATGGCGTAATATCTCCTCGGATATCTCCAAACTGGCTTCCAGCTCTTTACAGCGCGTCGGGCTTATCTTGAAGCGGGTTAAAACGTAGTTGCCTTCCAGGTGGTGTTTCAGGGGATAGGCCAGCTTCTTCTTGCCCCATTTTTCCACTTCGTCAACCACGCCATCACGGGCAGTAATGAACTGGCTGATGCCCTCAACCCGCCCCTCCAGGGCCTCGTCGTCAATGTCGGGGCTGATGATATAGACCATCTCGTAGTCCTGGAGCTTCTGGTCTTCGGTCTTAACTTCCGGCTTCTTTTTGGCCACGTCCGTTCCCTAGCAAATAATACGCTATTATACCACAAAGCACCACGAGAGACAACAAGCTCAGGCACGATGTCTTGACAGGCCACCGCGCCTTTGCTAGACTTTGATGAGCGGTAAGTCTGATGCTTACCGCCGGTGTTTATCCCGGCCCCGTAGTGTAGCGGCCTAACATGCCACCCTGTCACGGTGGAGATCACGGGTTCGAATCCCGTCGGGGTCGCCATTCTGCCCATTTCGGCCTTAGCCTGCCCTTCTCACCCTCCAAAATGGTTGACATTCTTTCGCCATCGGCCTATAATTGCAACCAGGTGCAGGTGATATGAGTTGTCTTAACGTCTTCAAGGAAAAGGGACTGCGGCTCACGCCGCAGCGCCGGCTGATTATCGAGCTCATCCACGACCAGGAAGACCGCCTCACCGCCGAGGACATCATCAACCACGTCCAGGCGCGCATGCCGGGCATCAACAAGTCCACCGTCTACCGCACCCTGGAACTGCTGGAGAGGGCCGGCTGCGTCTACAAGACCGAGCTCGACGGCCAGTCCATCTACCACCACCCCGAGGCCGGCCACCACCATCACCTGGTCTGCCGCCGCTGCGGCACCACGGTGGACTGCGACGAGGCCCTCTTCGCGCCGGTGGAACGGTCGCTGGAGGATAACTTCGATTTTAACGTCCGGTTCGAGCACATGGTTATCAGCGGGCTCTGCAAGCAGTGCCGGGAAGAGGGCCATTCGTAAAAACCATATATTTTTTTGCCCCTTTTAATTGCAACTGATTGCAGCTACCCCTGATTGCATCCCTGCCGGCGAAAGGAGACTAACTTGGACAGAGAGAAGCCACGTCAGGAAATTGAGGCGGCGGTAGCGGCGGGGGACTTACCCCGGCTGCTGGAGATAAGCGGACTGCTGCACGGGCACTTCTGCCCCGGCTCGTCGCTGGGGGTCAAGGCGGCGGCGCGGGCTGTCAGCGAGCTCAAGACGCAGGCGACCGGCATGGAGGAGGTGGTGGCCATCGTGGAGACCAACTCCTGCTTCGCCGACGGGGTGCAGATGGTCACCGGCGCCTCCTTCGGCAACAACGGCCTCATCTACCGCGACTACGGCAAGACGGCCTTCACACTGGCCCGCCGGACGGGGGAGGGGGTCAGGGTGGCCTCCCGCCCCGATGGCGGCCCGCTGGAGCGCTATCCCGAGGCCGCTGCCCTCTTCAAAAAGGTCATTACCGAGCGCCGCGGCACGCCCGAGGACGATAAAAAGCTGCGGCGAATGTGGATTGACATTTCTTTCGAGATGCTGGCCATCCCCGACGAAGAGCTTTTTACCATCAAGCGCGTCAACATCCAGGTGCCGTCCTACGCCCGCATCTTCGGCAGCGTCAAGTGCTCCGTCTGCGGCGAGAACGTCATGGCGCCGCGCGCCCGGTTGCGGGACGGTAAGCCCGTCTGTCTCCCCTGCTCCGGCCAGGCCTACTACCAGCTCGCCGGGGACGGGATGGCCATCGTTCACCCTTAAGCCCGCGAAAGGAGTATCCGGAAGGTGAAAAAACTACTGCCCGCGATAGCCCTGCTCATTCTCGCCGCTACCCTGCTGGTGCTGCCCGCCTGCAGCGGCGGCACGACACGGCCCGACGTCTACACCATCGCCGATGCCACCGGTGACTGGGGTTTCCCCTCGCCCTACGCCCACTACACGCGCGGGCCGGGCTACGTGCGGATGCAGTTTATCTTCGAGACGCTCGTCTGGAAGGACGCCGACGGTTTCGTCCCCCAGCTGGCTAAGGAGTGGTCTTATAACGAGACCGAGAACGCCTATACCTTCACCCTCCGGGACGACGTTAAGTGGCACGACGGCACCACCTTCACCGCCGACGACGTCGTCTTTACCTTTGATTACACCAAAGAGCACCCCTACCCGTGGGTGGACAGCGGCATCGTCGCCGCGGCGGAGGCGCTGGATACCTACACCGTCAAGCTCACCCTCAGCTGTCCCTACGCGCCCTTCTTTCAGGACGTGGCCGGCGCCCAGCCGATACTGCCGGAGCACATCTGGGCGGACGTGACCGTCCCCGAGGAGTTCCTCGGGCCGGAGGCGGCCATCGGCACCGGGCCCTACACCCTGGGCGACTACAATAAGGAGCAGGGCACCTATTTATTCTTGGCCAACGACGATTATTACCTGGGCGAGCCGGCCGTCAGGGAGATAAGGTTCATCAAGGTAGCCGAGGAGATGAACCCGGCGGCGCTTGAGGACGGCACGGTGAACGCCGCCAGCGTCCCAGCCGAGGTCGTTAGTGATATCGAGGCCGCCGGCTTTACCGTCATCACCAGCCCGCCGTCGTGGAACGGCAAGCTGACCATTAACCACCATAAGGAGCCTCTATCTTCCCAGGAATTCCGCCAGGCGCTGGCC
>DAOULO010000089.1:0-4857 GCA_034420195.1 Dehalococcoidales bacterium | reverse complement strand
GGGCTAAGCCGATGATGCCGCGAGGGCGGCCTGGGTGGGAATAGATATTCCCGGTGGGGAGGCAGAAATCAAGCTGAAATCACAGGCAGATATCGCGACCGGACAACAGCGGTGTATGCCCGTTTCTATCTCTAATGAAAGGAGATGGAGTAATGGACACAGCCCTCAAGGAAAATTTTCTCAAGCTCTGGAAGCAGTACTTCAACGACGCCGCGCTGCCCATAACCTTCTATTACACCGATGCGCCGGTCAACGCGACCACGGTCAAGCCCGGCTCGGTGCCGCGCTGCATTATCGGGGCACTGGTCAAGGTGCGGGAGGGAGAATCGCTCGCCTTTGATGTCGATGCCGTCGGCTGCCCCGGGGGCCGGCGCTACTTGGGCTTCGCCGAAAACCTGATGCCTGATTTTGAATATTTCCTCTCCTGCGGCATCCCCGGCAAGCTGGAGGGCGAGCGCTACAAGAAGACGCCGGAAATGGTCAGGGAATACATGCAAAAACACGCCCCGGCCATGAAAGCGCCCGCTAAATATATCATCTTCAAGCGGTGGGACAAGCTCGACGAAGCGGATAATCCGGAGGTGGTAATTTGCTTTGCCCGGCCGGATGTCCTCGCCGGGCTGTTCACGCTGGCCAGCTTCGACGAAGCCGAGCAGAACATGGTCATCGCCCCGTTCGGCTCGGGCTGCTCCACCATCGTGCAGTACCCCTATCTGGAGAAAGCAAGCCAGCACCCCCGCGGCGTCATCGGCATGTTCGATATCTCGGCGCGACCCTTTGTCACCGCCGACGTGCTCACCTTCGCCACCCCCATGAGCAAGTTCGTGCGGATGATTGACAACATGACGGAGAGCTTCCTCATCACGCCCTCGTGGGCCAAGGTGCAGAAACGAATTAAATAGTCTAGAATTAAAAGAGAAAGCCTGACAGGAGATAACCATGACCCGGATAAGCCTGGTGCGCACCGCCGACCGTGCCGCCGGCGTACGCCGCACCATTGAACTGCTCAACACCAACCCCGTTAAGGGCAAGGCCGTCGTCCTCAAGCCCAACTTCAATACCGACGACCCCACCCCCGGCTCCACCCACAACGACACCCTGCGCGCCCTGATTCTCGCCCTCAAAGAAATGGGAGCGACTAAAATTACCCTGGCCGAGCGCAGCGGGCCCAGCGATACCACCGGCAACATCATGCAGAGCAAGGGCATCCCGGCGATGGCCGAAGAGCTGGGCTTTGAAATCCTCAATCTTCAGGAAATGGATAGGGACAACTGGGTCAAGGTGCAACCCGAAGGCTCCCACTGGAAGGACGGTTTCCTCTTCCCCCGCATCTATACCGAGGCGGAGGCCATCGTGCAGACCTGCTGCCTCAAGACCCATCAGTTTGGCGGGCACTTTACGCTTTCGCTGAAGAACTCGGTGGGGCTGGTGCCGCCGGGCCTGGGGCCGGGCGGCGAGTACCCCTACATGAATGAGCTGCACTCCTCACCCTACCAGCGGCAGATGATTGCCGAAATCAACGCCGCCTACTCGCCGGACTTAATCGTGATGGACGGGGTGGAGGCCTTCATCGACGGCGGGCCCCACGTGGGCACGCGCGTTAAGGCCGAGGTCATGCTGGCGGGTAGCGACCGCGTCGCCATCGACGCCGTGGGGGTGGCCGTCCTGCGCCACCTGGGGACGACGCCGGAGGTGAGCCAGGGCAAAGTCTTCGACCAGGACCAGATTAAGCGCGCCGCCGAACTGGGGCTGGGCGTGAGCGCCGCCGACCAGATTGAGATTGTAACGGACGATGCGGCGAGCGAGGCTTACGCGGCGGAGATAAGGCAGATTCTCAAGGGGGGCTAGGGTTTTCGCCACCCCACCTCCTCTGGGTCATCTATTCCCACCCTAGCCGCCCTCGCGCCATCAACTGCTTAGCCCTTAGATGCCACCCCTTTACCCCTTTCGTTGTTATCTATTCCCACCCTACCACCCAGCACCATCCACGACTTAGCCCGTAATTTTCCTCACCCGCTTGCGCCCTCATCAAGTTGAGCGTATAATATACTGGATGGTTATATCCAAAGGAGGAACCAAAGTGAAGTGGTATAAATTCATGGCCATTATCATGGCTTTAGCCCTACTTACAACTGCCTTAGCCGCCTGTAACCCCACCGGGACGACCACCCCCACCACCGAGGCGCCGCAGAGCTTCACGATTACGGCGACCGCCGGGGCCAACGGGTCAATCGACCCGTCCGGCTCGGTAACGGTCGACTCCGGTGATTCCCCGACCTTCACCGTTACCGCCGACGCCGGCTACCAAATTGCCGACGTGGTGGTTGACGATGAGTCACAAGGACCGTTGAGCAGCGTCACTTTCAGCGATGTCAACGCCGACCACACCGTTACCGTCACTTTCGAAGCTATCCCCATCGAGTCGCTGGGAGACCCCATCCCCGGCGCGGCAATCAGTATCGAGCAGCAATCAAGCGGCGAGCCGGTGGCTGATGTGGTCACCGACGTAAATGGCGTCTTTTCCTTCGACATCACCCCGGTTCTCGGAATGGTGGAGCCGGATGCGGACACCATGATACTGAATCTATACGTCACGCCCCCGGAAGGCGAACAATACCAGCTCCCTGAAGGTGCATCAAACATCGTGGCTATCGTGATTAACCTGGACGAAGGCCCCATATATACCTTCGTTTTGTATCTGGAACCTGGTGCTACCGGATTCGCCGTGGGCGGCTTTTCCCAGTCGTAGCCGCACGCCAGCCCCTCTTTAGAAAACAAGTCCCCCTCTCCTGACGAGATTGGAAGTAGGAGAGGGGGACAACGTGATTAAGGTCTCCGACTTACGCGAAAAACTCCACGTTCAGCTTCTTCTCTTTCACCTCCGGCTCTTCATCGGCATAGCCGCAGATAACCGCCGCCGCGATTTGCCGGTCGTCGGTTATGTTAAGCTCCCGCATCAATCCCTCGTCCCGCTCGATGAACTTGGCCATGCCGATAAAGCAAGACCCCAGCCCCACCGAGGTGGCGTAGAGCATGATATTCTCCACGGCCAGGGCGGCGTCGGACGGGCCCCAGGGATTATCCTTGGGGGCGGTGACGATAATCAGCAGCGAGGCGTCGTAGAAAAAGCTGGGGCGGAAGTTGGGCGGGGCCTTCATCTTTATGTCCGGGAATTCTTTCTTGAGGGCCTCGGCAATCCCTTCGGAGAGACGCTTTATCAGCGCTTTATTGGTGATGGCCTTATACTCCAGCTGCTGGAGGTTGCGCGCCGTCGGGGCCAGCCGGGCGGCCTCCAGTATCGCATCGACGACAGCCTTAGGCAGGGGTTTTTCCTGGTAGGCGCGGATGCTGATGCGCTTACGGATGATTTCCATGAGTTCCATGTCTTGAATTCTCCCTTAGCTTCGTAGTATTCCGCTCACCCTGAGCTTGTCGAAGGGTGAAATCTCGTGGTTCGACAGGCTCACCACGAGCGCTAATCAACTGACCCCGTCATCCCTGCCATTTTTCTATCTCTATCAGGCAGGAGTTGGGCGCCATGCCGGGGGCGTTTTGAGATAATGTCCGTCCCGGCGTGAGGATGCTGACGCAGCCGCCCCGGTCGGGGCTGTCCGGGTTGCCCGGCTCGATGGGGTCGTACTTGCCGGAGCCGTAGTAGCAGTGGGCCACCCCCGGCTTGATGCGCTCGGTAACCTCGGCGATGCAGAGGACGGCGCCGCGGTCGTTATAGAGCTTGATAATATCGCCGCTGACGATGCCCCGCGCCGCCGCGTCGGGCGGGCTGAGGCGGGCCGGGCGCCAGTGGTAGCCGTCCTTGAGGATGCGGTGGCCGGCAATCTCCCCCAGCCAGCTGGTATTGGCGTCGTGGTGGGTGTGGAAGGAGTAGCGGGGGTGGGGCGTGATGAGCTGGAGGGGGTATTGCTTGATTAACGCGGAATCGTAGCCCTCCCACGAGGGGATGTAGTGCGGCAGGGGCGGCCGCTCCGGGTCGTCGGGGAGGTGCTTGGCGAGACTCTGCGAGACGAACTCCACCTTGCCGCTGTAAGTCCCCAGCTCGCTGGCCTGCTTGGTGCCGCGCTTGGGATTGAAGTGGTCGGGCGTATCGCAGGCGCGTCCCTCGGCGAACCAGCGTAGGCCCGGCGTGGGCTTGTAATTCTCCGGCATGGGGACAATGAAATAGCCCTTCTCCTTGAAGTCCGCGAAGGAGATATGTTGCGGCAGGTCGGAGGCGTGGTAGACCTTCTCAATCCAGTCCTCCTCGGTGTTGCCCTCGGTGAACGTATCGCCGACGCCCAGCCGGTCGGCCAGCTCGGTGAAAATCCGGTAGTCCGACTTGGACTCGTAGAGTGGCTCGATGCACTTGTGCTGGTAGACGATGACGCGGTGGTTGCAGGCGTTGGAGCCGTGGTGGGTGTAGCCGCCGGTCTGGGCCCATTCGCCGATGTCGGCGCGCTCGAAGTTGGTGCAGGCGGGCAGGATGATATCGGCCAGGCCGGTCTCGGTGCACCACCAGCAGTCCTGGTTGACGACGAACTCCAGCTTGGGACTCTGGTACATCCTCACGTAGCGGTTGGTGGCCGTCATTGTGCCCAGATAGGAGCCGCCGTAGCGGTAGAACATCTTCACCTCGGAGCAGCCGGGAGCGGGGTAGGTAAAGGGAACGAACTGCTGCTCCAGCGACTCCCCGCAGAAGGTCTTGCCCAGCCAGTGTACCGGCGGGTCGAGGATGGCCTCGGGAATGAGCAGGCGGTAGATGCGCTGCTGGACGGGGTTGGTCACCTTTTTTTGGGCCAGGCCGTTGAGGAAATTGGGCCCGAACGAGCTGTAGCCGGGGAAATTGAAGGCGCCGTTATAGGG
>DAOULO010000088.1:0-15395 GCA_034420195.1 Dehalococcoidales bacterium | reverse complement strand
GGCATGTAGCACTCGCGGTTGATGGTGTCGTGGCGGATGGAGAGCGTCTGCCCCGGCGCCCCGAAAACCACCTCCTGGTGCGCCATCAGCCCCGGCAGGCGCACGCTGTGGATATTGATGCCGGCCTCGGCCTGCCCGCGGCTCGGCGTGGGCTCCCCGGCGGCCGGCGGCAGGAAAGGCCTGCCCCGCGCCTCGGCCATGGCCCGCGCCGTGGTGAGGGCCGTCCCCGAGGGGGCGTCCAGCTTGCGGTCGTGGTGCAGCTCGATGATTTCGGCGTGGTCCAGGTATTTCCCGGCAATCTTGGCCAGGTGTATCATCAGCACCGCCCCCAGGGCGAAGTTGGGTGCCACCACGATGCCGATTTCCCCGGAATCGGCCAGCTTCTTGAGCTCGTCCAGGTCGGCCTGGGAAAAGCCGGTGGCCCCGACGACCATGTTGACGCCGCGCCGCGAGGCGGTGCGCGCCGCCGGCAGGGTCGCCCCGGCGGCGGTAAAGTCCACTACCACGTCCGGTGAGCAGCTCTCCAGCAGGGCGGCGAAATCGGCGGAAAAGGGCACGTCCTGGCCTTCGAGAAGGCTCAGGGTCTCGGCTGACGCCTTGAGGTCGCAGGCCCCTACCAGGGTCATGTCGGCCTCGTTACCGACCGCTCTCACCACCTCCTGACCCACCCGGCCGGCGGCCCCATAGACTACCACCTTAATCGGTTCCATGACAGAACTCCTTAATAAAGTCAGGGGGAGGTCTAATTGTGCTTATAGGGAGGCCGCGACGGGCCCCGGCTGGGCCGGTCCTGGCGGTTGCCGCCGGAATAGCGCGGCGGACGGCTGCCCCGGAAACCTCCGCCACTCCGCCGCTCCTGGCGGGCGCTCTCGCGGGCGGCGGCCTTGGCGGTGCCTTCCTCGAAGACGGCCCGGCGCGACAGGTTGACGCGGCCCAGGTTATCGATGGCGATGACCTTGACGGTAATCTCGTCGCCGATTTTCACCTCGTCCTCCACCTTGTTGACGCGGTAGTCGGCCAGCTCGCTGATGTGCACCAGCCCGTCCTTGCCGGGCAGGATTTCTACCATGGCCCCGAAGTCTAAGATGCGCGAGACCTTGCCGGTGAAGATGTCGCCGACCTCCGCCTCGCGGGTAAGACCCTCGATGATGGCGATGGCCTTCTGGGTGGCCTCCATGTCCGGCGAGCCGATGACGACGCTGCCGTCGTCGCTGACGTCGATGGTCGTCTTGGTCTCCTCGATGATAGACCGGATGGTCTTGCCGCCGGTGCCGATGACCGCCCCGATTTTAGACGGGTCAATCTTTATCGTGGTCATGCGCGGCGCGTAGCGGCTCACGTCCGGGCGGGAGGCGCTGATGACGGTGTTCATCTTGTCCAGGATGAACAGGCGCCCCTGGTGCGCCTGGGTGAGCGTCTTATCCACTATCTCCAGGGAGATGCCCTTGAGCTTGGTATCCATCTGGATGGCCGTGATGCCCTCGCGGGTGCCGGCCACCTTGAAGTCCATATCGCCGTTGAAGTCCTCCTGGCCTTCCAGGTCGGTGAGGACGACGAATTTGCCGCTATCGTCGGTCATCAGCCCCATGGCGATACCGGCCACGGCCTTCTTCATCGGCACACCGGCGTCCATCAGCGAGAGGCTGCCGGCGCAGACGCTGGCCATGGAGGTGGAGCCGTTGGAGCTCAAGACCTCCGAGACGAGCCGGATGGCGTAGGGGAAGTCCTCGTCGTTGGGCAGCATCGGCAGCAGGGCCCGCTCGGCCAGCGCCCCGTGGCCTATCTCGCGGCGGCTGGCGGAGCCGACCCGCCGCACCTCGCCGGTGGAAAAACCGGGGAAGTTATAGTGGTGCATGAAGCGCTTGCTCTCCTCAATGCCCAGGCCGTCCAGCATCTGCTCCTTGCGGGTGGAGCCCAGGGTGGTGATGGTGAGCACCTGGGTCATGCCCCGCTGGAACAGCCCGGAGCCGTGGGTGCGCGGCAGCAGGCCCACCTCGCAGTTGAGGGGGCGAATCTCGGTGATGCCGCGCCCGCCGATGCGCTGTTCCTTCTCCAGTATGCCGGAGCGTATCTCGGCCTTGAGGTGGGTATCAATGGCGTCGTGGATTTCGCTCTCGCTGTAGGTATCGCCCAGGCTCTGGCTGACCTCGGCGGTGAGGTCATCCAGCATCCGGGCGCGTTTTTCCTTATCGGCCTCGGCCAGCGCCTGGCCTATCTTGCCGCCGATTATCTTGCCGGCGGCCGCTACGGCCTCCTCGTTGGCAACTGCCTCGGGGGCGGACAGCTTGGGCTGGCCCGCCGCCTCGCGGAGGTCTTCCTGCAGCTTGATGATGGCCTGGTTGGCCTCGTGGGCCATTTTCACCGCCGCCAGGACGGTGTCCTCGGCGACCTCCTTGGCCCCGGCCTCCACCATGATGATTTTATCCTTGGTGGAGACGACGACGAGGTCAAGCTGGCTCTCCTCAAACTGGGCCATCAGCGGGTTGATGACCAGCTCGCCGTCGATGTAGCCGACGTTGATGGCGCCCACCGGCCCGTCGAAGGGCAGCTCGGAGAGGGTCAGGCAGGCCGAGGCCCCGATGACCGACAGGATATCCGGGTCGTTCTCCTGGTCGGCGGAAAGCACCGTGGTGATTATCTGGATATCGCTGTGCCAGTTCTTGGGCAGCAGCGGCCGGATGGGCCGGTCGGTCTGGCGGCAGGCCAGCACGGCGGCCTCACTGGGACGCCCCTCGCGACGAATAAAGCCGCCGGGTATCTTGCCGGCGGCGTAGAGCCTTTCCTCGTAGTCGATGGTCAGGGGCAGGAAATCCACCCCTTCCCGCTCTTGCCGGTTGAAGCACATCGTGACCAGGACGACGGTCTCGCCGTAGCGTACCGTTACCGCGGCATCGGCCTGCTGGGCCAGCTTGCCGGTCTCAATGACGAGTTCGCGACCTCCGATGTCGCAACGGAATGATTTAGGTTCCAAAAGATTACTCCATCTTCCCAAAAGGCTTTTACTTGCGCAGCCCCAGCCTCTTGATTAATTGATTGTACCGCCCGACATCCTCCCGGCTGAGATAAGCTAAAAGCCTTCGCCTCTTCCCGACGAGCTTGAGCAGGCCCCGCTGGGTATGAAAGTCTTTACGGTTGGCTGCCATATGTGTGGTTAGCTGTTTGATGCGCTCGGTGAGCAGGGCTACCTGCACCTCGGTGGAGCCGGTATCGCCCTCACGAGCCTGATACGTGGTGATGATTTCGGTCTTTTTCTGGGTATCCAAGTTATACTTCTCCCACTGTATAATGTTTTAAATAATACACGTGAATTATAGCACAGCAGGAGACATAAGTAAATTAGGGAGGGTTAAATCATTTGCCCCCTCACTTACGCTGCTCTATAATGATAATGGTTGGTAAAATGCACGAGTACAGCGTGACCGAGAGCCTGCTGGCGCTGGTGATGGAGAAGGCGGGTGAGGCCAAAGCCGCCAGGATTACCCGCGTCAACCTGGTGCTGGGGGAGATGTCCGGCATCGTCGGCGAGTGTGTCCAGTTCTACTTTGATTTCTTGAGCAAGGATACCATCGCCAGCGGGGCGGAGCTGGCCTTTGAGACCGTGCCCACGCGGCTACGCTGCCAGAAGTGCGATAATGTCTATACCCCGCAGAACGGCTCCTGGGTCTGCCCCGCCTGCAACGAGATAGGGCTGGAGATAGTCTCCGGGCGGGAATGCTATCTGGAAAGTATCGAGGTGGAATAAATGAGCGTCAAAGTCATCAAAGTGGGCGAGGATATCCTCGGCGCCAACGAGGACAAGGCCGGGGCCAATAAGGCGCGGCTGGACAAGTGCGGCGTCTTCACCATCAACATCATGGCCTCGCCGGGGGCGGGCAAGACCAGCCTCATCATGAGCACCATTAATAACCTCAAAGACAAGATGAAAATAGGCGTCATCGAGGGGGACGTGGCCTCCAGTGTCGACGCCGAGAAAATCAACGCCCTGGGCATCCCCGTTATCCAGATAAACACCGCCGGCGGCTGCCACCTCGACGCCAACATGGTCGAGTATGCCCTGGGCGGCCTGCCGCTGGACGACATCGACCTGCTCTTCATCGAGAACGTGGGCAACCTCATCTGCCCCAACGCCTTCGTGCTGGGGGAGGACCGGCGCGTTATGATTGCCTCCACCCCTGAGGGCGACGACAAGCCCCTGAAGTACCCCGCCATGTTCGCCGATAGCGACGTCGTCGTTCTCAACAAGACCGACCTCATGCCGCACTTGGACTTTAACGACGCCGCTTTCCTTAAGGCCGTTACTGGTCTCAACCCGGACGTGACCATCTTCCCCGTCTCCTGTAAGACCGGCGCCGGGCTGGCCGACTGGTACGGCTGGCTGGCGGCCGCCGTCAGGGGCAAGCGGGGCGATTAAACCTATGGCAAGGACACCCACCCTCACTTTGGCCCGCCTCAGCGTCCGGGGCGTGGTGCAGGGCGTCGGCTTCCGCCCCTTCGTCTACCAGCTGGCCGCCCGCCACGGCCTCAAAGGCTGGGTCTTAAACGCCTCCGGGGCGGTGCGCATCGAGGTGGAGGGCGAGCCCGCCGCCATCGCGCGCTTTAGGGAGGCACTGGAGCAGGAAGCCCCGCCGGTGGCGCATATTGAGGATATTACCGTCGAAGAGGGACAGCCCGCCGGATATGATAAATTCGAGATACGGGAAAGCGTCCCCGAGGCGGGCCAGTACCAGCTCGTCTCGCCGGACATCGCCACCTGCCCCGACTGTCTGCGCGAGATTTTAGACCCCGCCGACCGCCGCTACGGCTACCCCTTTACCAACTGCACCAACTGCGGGCCGCGTTTCACCATCATCGCCGATATCCCCTACGACCGCCCCAACACCACCATGCGCGTCTTTGAGATGTGCCCGGCCTGCCGGCGCGAGTACGACGACCCCGCCGACCGCCGCTTCCACGCCCAGCCCAACGCCTGTCCCGTCTGCGGGCCGAGGCTTGAGCTTACCGATGCCAAGGGCAAGCCAATAATCTGCGATGATATTATCGCCAAGACTGCTGCGCTCATAAAATCTGGCAAAATCCTGGCCGTCAAGGGGCTGGGGGGCTACCTGCTGGCCTGCGACGCCACCGATGATAAAGCCGTCGCCCGCCTGCGCCAGCGCAAGCACCGCCCCGACAAGCCCCTGGCGGTGATGCTGACCACATTGGAGGAAATCCGTCAACACTGCGAAGTCAGTGATGCCGAAGCCAACCTCTTAAGCTCCCCCGGCAGCCCCATCGTCCTGCTGCGCTGGAAGCCCGAATCTACGGTCGTGGCGGGCGTGGCGCCGGGGCTGAAATATCTCGGTGTCATGCTCCCCTATACTCCCCTCCACCACCTCCTCATGCGGGCGGCCCGCCGCCCGCTGGTAATGACCTCCGGTAACCTCAGCGAGGAGCCCATCGCCCGCGATAACGACGAGGCGGTGCGACGGCTGGGCGGCATCGCCGATTACTTCCTGCGGCATAACCGCGATATCTACGCCCGCTACGACGACAGCGTCATGATTGTCGAGGACGAGACGCCCCGCTTCACCCGCCGCGCCCGCGGCTACGCGCCCCATCCCGTCCGCCTCAATTTCAAGAGTCGTCAGATACTGGGCGTGGGCGCCGAGGAGAAGAACACCTTCTGCCTGACGCGCGATAACTTCGCCTTCGTCAGCCAGCACATCGGCGATATGGAGAACCTGGAAACATTGGAACACTTCAAAGATACGATTGAGCTTTATCAAAGGCTCTTCCGCATCGAGCCGGAGATAATCGCCCATGACATGCACCCGGAGTACCTGCCGACCAAGTACGCTAGGGAGCTGGCCGCCGCCAACGATAAAATCAGGCTCGTGCCGGTGCAGCACCACCATGCCCATATCGCCGCCTGCCTGGCCGATAACGGCGTTAGCGGCCCGGTCATCGGGGTGAGCCTGGACGGCACCGGCTACGGCCCCGACGGGCGTATCTGGGGCGGCGAGTTCCTCGTCGGCGATTACGCTTCTTACCGCCGCGCCGCCCACCTGGAATACCTGCCCCTCCCCGGCGGGGCGCAGGCCATCAAACGGCCCTACCGCATCGCTATCGGCTATCTACTAGCCCTGGGACTGGAGGAAGGGCTAGAACATAGTTCTATAACTAAGGTCTACCCCGATGAAATAGATGTTTTCAAGACGCAAGTCGCCAAAGGCATCAATACCCCGCTGACTTCCTCGATGGGGCGGCTCTTCGACGCCGTGGCGGCGCTGGCCGGCATCCGGCATGTCATCGAGTACGAGGCCCAGGCGGCCATCGAGCTGGAGATGCACGCCTACGACGCCCCCGGCGAGACCGGCGCCTACCCGTTCTCGCTGGTTGAGGAAGGCGATGTGAGTATAATCAAGCTGCACGACCTGCTGGTCGCCGTGATTAGCGATATTAAGCATAAAACACCGCCAGCCGTCATCGCCGCCCGCTTCCACAACACCGTCGCCGGGATGATAGTGGAAGTATGCAAGATAATATCAATGCAGACCGGCCTGAAGGCGGCGGCCCTCAGCGGCGGGGTCTTCCAGAACCGCTGGCTGGCGGCGGAGGCCGCCCGGCGGCTTGAGTCCGCCGGGTTCACGGTATATACTCACCGGCAGGTACCCCCCAACGACGGCGGCATCTCGCTGGGGCAGGTGGTTATTGCTGATTCTAGCTCTCCTTAGAAGAAGGGGGATATATGAAGCGTGATATGGATCTTGTTAGGAAAATACTTCTTGAGATAGAGGAGGCTCCTTTTTCCGGAGGATGGTTAGATTTTGACTTAGAGGGATACGATGAGAGTGAGTTATCATATCACACGATGTTGCTTGACGAAGCTGGTTTGATCGAAGCTATTGATCTATCCTCGATGAACACCGTGATATGGAAACCCAAACATCTTACTTGGGAAGGGCATGAGTTTCTTGAAGCTTCAAGAGATGAAAGCAGGTGGAAGAAGGCCTTGACCATCATGAAGGAAAAAGGTGGTGGCATGGCATTTGACGTACTTAAAGGTGTCTTAATTCAATTAATGACAAGGGCGGTTATGGGTTGGAAATGAAAATTTATAGATAATTATATGCCGCTCAGGGTAAGTATGGTGTACTGGTTCCATGAAGGAGTAAAAACATGAAAAAGAAAAAGCTCGGCGCCCAGCCGATACTCTGGCCCCATCCCACCGTCCTGGTGGGCGCCCAGGTGGACGGTAAACCGGATTTCGCCGCCGTGGCCTGGACGGGCGTGGCTGCCGGTAACCCGCCCTGTGTCACAGTCGGCCTGCAGCCCCACCGCTACAGCCTCAAGGGCATCTACCAGAACCGCGCCTTCTCCGTCAACATCCCCTCGGTCGACCTGGTGAAAGAGACCGACTACTGCGGGCTGGTCTCCGGCGCCGACGCCGACAAAGTGAAAGACTGTAATTTTACGGTCTTTTACGGTGAGACGCCGACGGCCCCGCTCATCGAGCAGTGCCCCGTCAACCTGGAGTGCCAGGTGCTCCACATCCTCAACCTGGGTAGCCATCACCTTGTCGTCGGCAAGGTCGTCGAGGTGCACTTCGCCGAGGACTGCCTCACTGATGGAAAACCTGATATCAATAAGGTCCGGCCGTTCGCCTTCGTCCCCGCCAAGTACCATCGTATCGGCGAGGCCTTCGCCGATGCCTTCAAAATCGGCCGGGAGATTAAGAAGAAGGGGTAAGCCCATGTGTTTAGCCGTACCGGCTTTAATTAAGACGATTGACGGCCAGCAGGCCGAGGTGGATATCGACGGCGTCAGCCGCGAGGTGAGCCTGCAGCTTACTCCCGACGCGCGCGTGGGCGACTACGTGCTGCTGCACACCGGCTACGCTATTAGCATCATCGACGCCGCCGAGGCCGCGGAGACCTTGAAGCTGTTTAAGGAACTGGGGGAAGCTTCTTGAAATTCTCTAAAGAGTTCCGCGACCCGGAGCTGGGCAAAAGGCTCCTGGAGCGGATTCACCGCCGCTCCCGTAAGCCTGCCCGCCTCATGGAGTTCTGCGGCGGCCACACCGTGGCCATCTTCAAAAACGGCCTGCGCCAGCTCCTGCCGGCAAACATCAAGATGCTCTCCGGCCCCGGCTGCCCCGACTGCGTCACCGCCGCCGCCGACCTGGATAAGGCAATCGCCCTGGCGTGCCTGCCCGGCGTCATCGTCACCAGCTTCGGCGATATGATTCGGGTGCCGGGGAGCCGCCAGAGCCTGCCGCAGGCCAAGGCCGAGGGCGCCGACGTGCGCATCGTCTACTCGGCGCAGGACGCCCTGGCCATCGCCCGCGAGAATCCGGCCAAAAAGGTCGTCTTCATCGGCATCGGTTTCGAGACGACGGCCCCCACTATCGCCGCCTCGGTCTTGCAGGCGGAGCAGGAGGGGATTAAAAACTACTACGTGCAATCTTTACATAAGGTATGCCCGCCCATCATGCGGGCCATCCTCGATTTGGGCGAAGTGGCGCTGGACGGCATCATCTGCCCGGGCCACGTCAGCGCCGTCATCGGCTCGCGGCCCTACCAGTTCCTCGCCAGCGACTACGGCATCGCCGGGGCGGTGGCTGGCTTCGAGCCGCTGGATATCCTGCTGGCGGTGGCGATGCTCGTCGAACAAATCGAGGGCGGCCAGCCGGAGATTGCCATCGCTTACCGCCGCGGCGTGCGGCCGGAGGGCAACCCGGCGGCGCTCAAGCTCATGGAGCGGATCTTTGAGCCAAGCGACGCCAGCTGGCGCGGCATCGGGCGCGTGCCGGGCAGCGGCCTGAGCCTCCGGCCCGAGTACGCGCGCTACGACGCCGAGAAGAATTTTGAGATTAAGCCCGGCCCGGCCGTGGAGCCCAAGGGTTGCATCTGCGGGGCCATCCTGCGGGGGGTGAGTACGCCCCTGGAGTGTAAATTATTCCGGCGGGTCTGCACGCCGCAGAACCCTGTCGGGCCGTGCATGGTCTCGTCGGAGGGTTCGTGCGCCACCTATTATCAATACGGAGGAGATGATTTGAAAGAGGATTCGGGGGGAAAATCTACGGGTTAAGCAACTGATGCCCCGAGGGTGGCCTGGGTGGGAATAGATAACACTGATGGGGAGGGGAAGGGTCTAGAATAATCATGACCGAAGAAAAAATCTTACTGGCCCATGGCAGCGGCGGCCAGCTCAGCCAGGACTTAATCAAAAGCTTCCTGCCGGATTTGTCCAACCCCATTCTGGAGAGGCTGGATGACGCCGCCGTCTTCGAGGTAAGTGGCCGCCTCGCCTTCACCACCGATAGCTATACCGTCAACCCCATCTTCTTCCCCGGTGGCGACATCGGCAAGCTGGCCGTCTGCGGCACCGTCAACGACCTGGCCATGAGCGGCGCCCGGCCGCTCTACCTGAGCCTGGCCTTTATCATCGAGGAAGGGCTGCCCGTGGCCGATTTGAAGAAGATACTCACCTCCATCCGAAAGGCCGCCACCGAGGCCGGGGTAAAAATCGTCACCGGCGATACTAAGGTGGTCAATCAGGGCGGCGCCGACAGGCTCTTCATCAATACCGCCGGAGTTGGCATCGTGCCAGAAGGGGTCAATATTTCGGCGGCCAACGCCCGCCCCGGCGACAAGATTATCCTCAGCGGTACCATCGGCGACCACGGCATCGCCGTCCTGAGTAAGCGCGAGGGGCTGACCTTCCGCACCCCCGTCCCCAGCGACTGCGCCCCACTGGGCAAGCTGGTGGCCGATATGCTCAAGGCATCGGCCAACATCCACGCCCTGCGCGACCCGACGCGCGGCGGGCTGGCCACCACCCTCAATGACTTCGCCGCCCAGTCTGGTGTGGGTATTATTATTGAGGAAAATAAGATACCCGTGGCACCGGCGGTAGCCGCCGCCGGTGAGCTGCTCGGCCTCGACCCGCTCTACATCGCCAACGAGGGCAAGCTGGCCGCCGCCGTGGCCCCACAAGATGCCGCTAAAATACTGGCTGCCGTCAAGAAAAACAAATACGGTAGCGGCGCCGCTATAATCGGCGAGGTGGTCGGCGAGCACCCCGGCCGGGTGGTCATGCGCACGGCGCTGGGGGCCAGCCGCATCGTGGACGTGCCCGTCGGCGAGCTGCTGCCGCGGATATGTTAGAAAGAAATGATGAATCCTGAACCGCCCCAAGACCAGACCCCCCGCGTCGTCGTCGTCGGCGTGGGCAACCTGCTCATGAAGGACGAGGGCATCGGCATCCACGCCGTTAAAGCCCTCCAGGAGTGCGGGCTGCCCCCGGATGTCAAACTCATTGACGGGGGGACGTCGCCCGATATCATCGCCTATACCCGCGCCGGAGACAAGCTCGTCATCGTTGATGCCGCCAGAGCCGGCGGCGAGCCGGGGGCCATTTACCGCTTCCGTCCCGAAGACCTGGCCGACGAGCGGGCTGACCTGACCTCGGCCCACCAGCTGGGGGTGCTGCCCAACCTGCGCCTCATGGAGATGTCCGACGCCCTGCCGCAGGAAGTGGTCATCATCGGGGTGGAGCCCGCCGAGATAGACTGGGGGACGGAGCTATCCGACCGGCTCCGGCGGCGGCTGCCGGAAATCGTCCGGGTGCTCCTCGGCGAGATAGGGGCGGGCTGAGACGGCCTTCTTGGACAATAATGCCCGGTGCGAGTATAATATTATTTTGAGCCCGATTAAAGATATTTAATAAGCGGCGAGGAGGTATCGCTGATGTTTGGTCGTGGATTCGGAGTCTGGGAAATCGTCCTCATTCTGGTGATTATCCTTATCGTCTTCGGGGTCGGCAAGCTACCCCAAGTGGGTAATGCTATCGGCAGGGGACTGCGCTCCTTCCGCAAGGGGCAGTCCGGCGAAAAAGACGAGGAAGAAGAAGAGGAAGAGGAAAAACCCGCCAAGACCAGAAAAAAGAAGACCACCAAGAAGAAGGCCGCCTAGAGTCAGGCCGGCCGTCACCTAACCCCCCGTTGACGTGAATATCATGCCGCCGCAGGTGAGGGATGGGATTTTCAGGTATAGGTATCTGGGAAATAGTGCTCATCATTGTCGTGGCCCTGATTGTGCTGGGGCCGGGCAAGATACCGGAGATTGCCCGCAAGCTGGGGAAGGCCGTGCGCGCCATCCGCAAGGCCAGCGCCGACCTCACCACGGCCGTCTCCCGCGAGATGAACGATACCGAGAACAAGCCCGCCGCCTCCTCCCCCAAAAAGACCGACCAGACCGCTCCGCCGCCGGAAGCCAAAAAACCCGCTTTACAGCTGGGTAAAGAGAAGCCGAAGCAACCCCAACCCCCGCCGCCGCCCCCTAATCCGGGAGAGGCCCCGCCGACAAAATGAGTGAAGGCGAATCCAAGCTCACCCTGTTCGGGCACTTCCGCGAGCTGCGCCGGCGCCTCATCTGGAGTGCCATCGCCGTCGCCATCGGCTTTATCATCTGCTTCATTTTCTACGACTGGATATTCTACATCCTGCGCTACCCCGCCGCCGGCATCGGCTTCACGGCTATCGAGATGACGGAGCGCATGAGCTCCATCATGCTGGTCAGCTTCGTCGGCGGCATCATCCTGGTCATGCCCTTCCTCGTCTACCAGGGCATCATGTTCGTGGCGCCGGCCCTGACCCCCCGTGAGAAGCGGCTGGTCTACCTCATTATCCCCTGGGTATCGCTCATGTTTCTCGGCGGGGTCGTCTTCGGCTACTTCATGCTGGCCCCCTGGACAATCTGGTTTCTCTATAATTTCGGCTCTAACATCGCCGAGATGCTGCCGCGTATCAGCAACTACATCAGCTTCCTCACCAAGCTGCTGCTGCTGACGGGCCTCGTCTTCGAGATGCCCGTTATCTCCACCTTTCTGGCCCGTCTGGGCGTGCTCAAGCCGGAGTGGCTCTCCGGCAAGCGCTCCATCGCCATTATCCTGGCCTTCATCGTGGCCGCGGCCATCACCCCGCCCGACCCCATTACTCAGTGCCTGCTGGCCATACCGCTCATCCTCCTCTACGAGATGAGCATCATCCTGGCCAAGGTCGCCTACCGCCGCAAGCTGAAGGCCGCCGCCGCGGCCAAAGCCGGTGAATAGTCCTTGCTACCGCCCGATTGACTGAGCTAAAATTAGAGCACAAGGGAGCGGATGAGTCCCGGTGGGCTTCGCGGACTTCAAATCCGTTGGGGGGCATGAAGAGTGTCTTCGGTGGGTTCGACTCCCATGCGCTCCCGCCACTCGTTCTGTGAGGAGTTTTATCCGGGGGCTTGCCTTTTCCCTAAAAAGTGTTTAAGATAGATATTCGGAGAACGGAGGCGTGTTTGGAGGTGCCAGAGGTATGGCTGTCAGGACAATAACCAGGCCGAGGGACGCCGTCACTCACGAGGAGCTGGACCGCTACCACGAGGACGTGACCGGCGCCCTGCGTCTTTTATCCAAGTCCGCCTTTATCCGCCGCTATGTCGACCGGATGCGCTGGCGACCGCGGCCACGGCCCCGCCGTTACTACCCGCCGGAGCCCCCTGTGGAGACGGTTGACCTGTGGGTGGGCGTACCCGTTGGCCTGTGGGTGGCGGCGATACTCATCTTCGGCGTGGCCGATAGCCTGACGGCCGTCCTGGCCGCCGGGGAGGTTGGGGCCTATATCTGGGGTCTGGTGGTGATGAAGACCGTGGTGCTGGGCGTAGCGTTCTTGCTTTCCTATTATTTTCTCTGGAAGTATGGCTGGCTGATACCGTTGCTTCTTTGTGTGGTGGGGACTTACCTGACGCTGGCCAACCTGATTACTTATTTTAGCGCCGTGGCTTAGCCCCGCCCCGCCCCATCGGTGTTATCTATTCCCACCCAGGCCGCCCTCGCGGCATCCTCGGCTTAGCCCGTAGTTTTCAGCCCTACTCCGCCCCGTCTGAGTTATCTGTTCCCACCCTGGCCGCCCTCGGTACATCGGTGGCTTAGCCCCCAATTATCGTCATTCGGGCGCGTATGGGCGTTTCTTCTAGAAAATACGTATGTAACTAACTTATAGATACAGTGGGTAATGGATGTTTTGTCAAATTGACAAACAAATTCATAAGTGTTAACAATCAAAAGAGGTGAAAAAGAGCCTCAAGGGATGCTGGAGGCGTGGCGGACACGCCCCGGCACGCATTTGTCTCTAATAACTATCAGGAGGTAGGAGTATGAGGTTGCGTATGAATAAAGCACGCTGGATAGTTTTGCTCTGCCTGATTCCGCTAATCGGGTTGGCCAGTGGCCTGGCCCTGACCAGCGGAGTGGGCGCACCGGGGGCCGCCGCGGTAACGGTACCGGCATCGGTAACGGTTACCCCGGTGGAGGCCTACAATCCGGTGAAGACGCAGCATACCTTAACGGCCACGGTCAAGGACGCTGGCGGCGACCCCGCCGCAGACACCGAGGTGCAGTGGATACTGCCACCCTTCCCCGGGATGGTAGGCGCCATCGTTGACGCCAGTAACGCCGTCTCGGTCACCAACGACCGCGCCGTCGCCCGGACGGACGCCAACGGCGAGGCGACGCTGACGATTACCGCCACGCGTCCCGGCGATACCGATGTTATTGTCTACGTCCCCGGTATTGCCGATACGTCCCAGCACAAGGTCTTCGCCACCAAGCACTGGGAAGACATCCAGGTGACCTGGCCGGCGGACGCCGTCAACAAGATTGGCACCACCCACACCTTTGAGGTGCTGGTCACCAAGGTGGACGGCACGCCGCTGTCCGGCATTGACGTGGACTGGACGATTGTCGACGATACCCCCAACGCCAGGTTTGCCTCGTCCGGCACCAATACCGAGGCGAACGTCACCGATGCCAACGGCAAGGCCTCGGTCACGCTGGAGCAGGTAACCCCCGCCGGCGGTGATAACACCGTCCGCATCGACGTGCTGGGCAGCACCGGCAAGGTCATGTTCAGCCACGTTGCCAAGAAGACCTGGCAGGCGCCGGCCCTGAACATCACCAAGACCGGCCCCGCCCGCGAGGAGCTGGGCAAGACGGTAGAATACACCATCGTCGTCGAGAATACCGGCCAGCAAGCGGCCACCTCGGTGCAGATTACGGACACCATACCGGCCGGCTTCAGCTACCTGAGCTCCGCGCCCGTCGGCACCCGCAGCGGCAGCACCGTTACCTGGAACACGGCCGTCCTGGAGGCGGGCCGGACCTATCAGATAACCATCCGGTTTACCGCCGACCAGGTGGGTACCTGGACCAATAATGTCCGGGTAACCAGCGCCGAGGGTATCAGCGACGATGCCCGGGCTACCACGGAAATCTACGGTGAGGCTATCCTGGATATCACCAAGACCGGCCCCGCCGAGGTTACCCAGGGCGATGACGCCCAGTACACCATCATCGTGAAGAACAACGGCACCATCGCCGCCAAGAATACCGTGGTCACCGACCTCCTGCCGAGCTGCATGACCTACAAGTCGTCCAGCCCGTCGGCCACCCTCAGCGGCGGCACGGCTATCTGGAATATCGGCGACCTGGCCGCCGGCGCCACGTCCACCTTCACCATCACCTTCACGGCGGATGTCGTCGGCGACTGCACCAACACGGCGCAGGCCGTCGCCGATAACGCCACCAAAGTCGAGGCCTCCGTGGTGACCAAGATAAACAAGAAGCTCGTGCCCGATATCTCCATCACCAAGACCGGGCCGGCCAGCATCTACCTGGGCACCAACGGCACGTTCATCATCACGGTGGAGAACACCGGCGAGGTTGACCTGACCAACGTGGTCGTCACCGATACGCTGCCGGCCAACCTGACCTATCAGTCGTCCAGCCCGGTGGCCACCGTCAGCGGCCAGACGCTGACCTGGACGTTCCCCACGCTCACCGTCGGCCAGACGCAGCAGATTACGGTGGTCTGTCAGGGTAATGCCGTCGGCAGCTTCACCAACCCTGCCAGCGTCACCACCGCCCAGGGCGTCTCCGACACGGCCTCGGCCACAGGCGCCGTGGTGGCTAAACCCGGTATGACCATGCAGATAACCGATACGGTTGACCCCGTGGCCGTCGGCGGACAGACCACTTACCAGGTAACCCTGAAGAACCAGGGCCAGGTGACCGTCCACAACCTGAAGCTGACGCTCACCTTACCGGCCAGTGTTACCTACGTCTCCGCCAGCGGGCCGCTGACCTACACCATCTCCGGCAACGTGGTGACCTTCGACGGTGCCGCCGCGCTGAACGCCGGCCAGACGATGCAGTTCAACGTCACCGTCCGTGCTGTGACTGCCGGACCGGCCGTCTGCACGGCGACGATGACCTTCGACGAGTTCGCCCTGCCGGTAAGCGCCGAGGAAGGTACTACCATCTACTCGCCCTAACCCCGGGCTTACTAGAGCCAGATAGAACGCGGGCGGGGACCCGAC
>DAOULO010000087.1:0-5990 GCA_034420195.1 Dehalococcoidales bacterium | reverse complement strand
CCCCTTCTTCGAGCTTTTCCAGTGGGGCATGATTGAAAGAGAGCCAGGGCAGTTCGATTTTTCCCAAACGGATAATACCGTGAGGCAGGCGCAGTCAGCCGGACTGCACGTCCTGGCCAATATCCAGCCTTTCGCTCCCTGGGACCAGGAGGTATGCTACGGCTCGCAAACGTTCGATACTGGTTTGCCGGGCACACCGTCCACCCGCTACAAGCCCTGTGACATGGCGGCTTACGCCAATTTCGTCACCCGACTGGTGGAGAGGTACGACGGCGACAGCCTCGACGATATGCCGGGCCTGACCTTCCCCATCAAGCACTGGGAGTTGATGAACGAGCCCGAGTTCCAGACCGACCCGATTTATTTCCAGGGCACCCCGGCCGATTACGTGGATACTTTAATCGTCACCTATGAGGCAGTCAAGCAGGCCGACCCGGAGGCGTATGTCGTGCAGGGCGGCATGGCGGGGATGATGCCGGAGTCCGCTGCCTGGTGGCAGGGGGTCTTGGATGCCGGCGGTGCCCCTTACCTGGACATTATGAATATGCACTCCATCGGCCACGGCGAGCACCTTAATATCCCCGCTTTTAAGCAGTTCCTGGCCCAGAACGGACTCCAGGACAAACCCATCTGGGTGACCGAGGTGCAGTTCCAGCAGGCAAACCAGACGCAAAGCTACACCAACGAGGACTTTGCCAGAATCCTGGCGCGCAGCTATATCTTTGCTTTAGCCAACGGCGCGGACAAACTATTCTACGTTAATTTGCGCATGCCGCCGTTCTACGACCCCGGTATCCCCTTCGACGAACGTTCGGCCCTGATTACGGACGACGGCGAAAAGTCGGCCCTCTTTCAGGCCCACCTCACTATCGCCGACATCCTGGGTGACCTTGACCTGGCCGATGGTGACACGGTGGCAATAATCAAAGAAACCGTGGACGACTGGTTCATCGTGAACGGGCAGTATAAATTTACCATTGACGGAAATATAATCTATGCCCTCTGGGGCAGCGGCCCTCTGCCCGCCGAAATCACCGGCGATGTCCGGGTTATCGACATCACCGGCGCCGAAACGATTATCGAGGCCGCTTCAATTCAGCTGACCGACAGCCCGATTTTTATCCTTATTGATTAACTTCTCACTACCCCTTCACCACAGCGATAGGCCTTGTCCGGGCGACTTTTTTCGAGATGCCGGCGCCGTGGGCCACCGCCACCACCTCGTCCACGTCCTTATAGGCCTGGGGGGCCTCCTCGGCCAGCCCGGCCATACTCCCCGCCCGCACGATGATACCGCGTGCCTTGAGCGCCGATAAGACGTCCCGCCCGCTCTGGGCCTTCTTGGCCGCGGCCCGGCTCTGCAGCCGCCCCGCCCCGTGGCAGGTGGAGCCGAAGGTCTCCCGCATGGCCAGCTCCGTCCCCGCCAGAATGTAGGACGCCCGCCCCATGTCGCCGGGGATGAGGATGGGCTGCCCCACGGCGGCGTACTTGGCGGGCACGTCGGGGTGGCCGGCGGGGAAGGCGCGCGTCGCCCCCTTGCGGTGGACGCAGAGCTTGACCATTTTCCCGTCCACCTCGTGCTCTTCGAGCTTGGCGATGTTGTGGGTGACGTCGTAGATGAGCTCCAGCCCGGCCTCCTTTTCGCTCGTCCCCATCACGCGGCCGAAGGCCTGGCGCACCCAGTGGCTGATGCACTGGCGGTTGGCCCAGGCGTAGTTGGCGGCGCCGCGCATGGCGGCCAGGTAGTTGTGGCCTTCCGGCGATGCCACCGGCACGGCGGCCAGCTGGCGGTCGGGCACCTCGATGCCGTACTTGGGCATGGCCCGCAGCATCTCCTTGATGTAGTCGTCGGCGACCTGGTGCCCCAGCCCGCGCGAGCCGCAGTGGACGTAAAGCATCACCTGACCGACGCTATCGATGCCGAAGGCACGGGCGGCCTCCGGCTCGTAAATCTCGTCGACGACGGCCACCTCCAGGAAGTGATTGCCCGAGCCGAGCGTGCCCAGCTGGGGGACGCCGCGCTCCTTGGCGCGGGCGCTGACGCGTTGCGGGTCGGCCCCGGCCATCTCGCCGCCCTCCTCGGTGGTAGCCAGGTCTTCGGGGCGCCCGTAGCCCTTCTCCACCGCCCAGCGCGAGCCTTTCTTCAGCACCTCGTCGATTTCCTGGCCGCGCAGCTTGATTTTGCCCTGCGAGCCCAGCCCGGAGGGGACGGCGTAAAAGAGGGCCTCGATGAGTTCGTCTATCCTGGGGGCCACGTCCTCCCGGCTCAGGTTGGTGCGCATGACGCGGACGCCGCAGTTGATATCGAAGCCGACGCCCCCCGGCGAGACGACGCCATCGGATACGCGCATGGCGGCCACCCCGCCGATGGGAAAGCCGTAGCCCCAGTGGATGTCCGGCATAGCCAGCGAGTGCCCCACGATGCCGGGCAGAAAGGCGACGTTGGCCACCTGCTCCGGGGCCTGGTCGGCCATTATCTGGCCAATCATGGCGTCGCTGGCGTAAATCAGACCGGGGACGCGCATGCCCGACTTGTAGTCTTTGGGGATGCGGAAGCGATATGCGTCTACCTTTTCCAGCTTGCCGCCCCAGTTGGGCATAAATGCCTCCTAGATATCAAAGATGACCCGCACGCGGTTCTTCGCTTTATCCACCGTAAGCTGGTGGTAGGTGGCCGACTTCACCCCCGTCTTGAGGCGGTGGCGGGCGGGGTCGTACCGCTCGCCCCAGCAGTCGGCGACGAGGCGGGTAGCGGAGAACTCAATTATATCAAAGCGGTGGAAGAGGAGCTGCTCCACGTCGAAATAGTACAGCAGGCCGTTGAGCCACTCGAAGAGCAGCCCCTCGCTGTCGTCGGCGTTTGCCTCGACGCGGCGGGTCTCCGCCTCGCGCACGTCCTCCAGCCCAGCGATTATCGAGAACATGCCGTAGGCTGCATTGGCAAAAGCCTCCGCCATGGTCTCGCCGCTGGCCTCCAGGCCGGTGTCCGCCGTGTGCTCGATAAGCTTGTATCTGTTCGCGGCCATATCAGATGATACCCTTTCCCCAGGCAATATTATACAACTTCCGGCGGGGTAAAGGAGTGAGGAAACTTGCGGAAGGAGAGGCAATGGCTGACCTTTACCCTACCCCAAGGGGTTAAGGGGTCGGGACAAACTACGGGCTAAGCCGCGGATGCGCCGAGGGTGGCCTGGGTGGGAATAGATAACTCAGACGGGGCGGGGAGGTGGGGAAAAGAAACCCCTAAAAGGGCGTTACGCTTACCCCCGCGAGGGCAGACTCACCACGGCCGTACCGGTGACCGTCCGCTCGCCCTGGGGGTTCTCCGCCCATATTTCCAGCCGGGCCAGGTTTTTCCCATCCTCGACGTATTTCCTGGTCACTTTGCCGTTGCAGATGATGTCCTCGTGGACTTTGTTCATGCCGCGGTAGCTGCCGCTCAGCTTGAGCAGGGCGCCCCCCTCGCCGAGCCAGTCGGTGACTAGCTGCCCCAGGAAGGACAGCGCCAGCCAGCCGTGCACGATGACCCCCGGCAAACCGCTGGTGATGGCGAAGTCTTTATCGTAGTGTATCTGGTAGTAATCGCCGGAGGCCCCGGCGTACTTCACCAGCTGCATCGTCGTCGGGTACTTCACCAGCCCCGGCAATTCGCTGCCCGCCTCGATATCTTCGTAATAGACCTGTTCTGCCATGACTATCTCAGTACTTGATGTAGGTGTTCTTGCCCCTGACGGCCACCTCGCCGCGCTGGTTGGTGTAGGTGACCTCAGTGAACATGAAGAGGCTGGGGCCTTCCTTGCCAGCCATCTGCCGCAGCCGGGTGAGCCGGGCCGTCACCGAGATGGTATCGCCCGCGGCGATGGGGTGAAAATACTCCAGCTCGCTGGCCCCGTTGAGGAGGCGCTTGAGGGGGATATCCACGTTGAAGAGGCGGTGCAAGAGCCCGGTGGGGACGAGGGCGGCGGGGAAAGTGGGCGGGGCCTGCTTAAGCCACTTGGGATTGGGGTCGTCGATAGCCTCAGCGAAGCGGCGCAGCATGCCTTTCTCTATCTCGTAGACATCGGGTCCGAAGTCCACGTTGAGGAGGGCTTCCAGTTCCGGGGTGATGGCGCTGGCTTCGCTCAAAGAATTTTCCTCCGCTATATTGCCTCATTATAGCTTATAGCTACGTGAGATGACCACCCCGCCCCACGGAGTCATCTATTCCCACCCAAGCCGCCCTCGTTTCTTCTGCGGCTTATCCCTAGACTTAACCCCGCTACCCAACAATGCGCGGGGTGGGGATTTCTCCCCACCGAGTGGTGGCAGGATGCCACCGGGCGGGCCGGGTGGGAAAGAAAATCCGGTGGCGGGGCAGGGCGGTGATTTGTGAATATTTTGTGAGCTATTTACGCAGCCGCTTGGCTACCTCGGCGCAGTTCTTGCCAAAGTTCCAGGCCGTCATCATCCCCTCCTCGTCGCTCTCCACCTCGCCCTTCTCCCGCCCGAAGGCCACGTTCCAGTAGGTGGAGCCGGGGTTGATAATCTGTTGAATATGAAACCAGTATAAAAGCTCGGCGAAGGTGAAGTTCTGGCCGGCACGGCGGGCCACCACCAGCGGGCCGCCGACCTTGCCCTTGAGACTGGCGTGGCGGCGCGCCATCAGCCCGGCCCTCTCCAGGTAGCCCTTGACCAGCGACGAGGCCGAGCCGTAGTACACCGGCGAGGCGACGATGACGACGTCGGCCGCGAGCATCCGCGCGTAGACGGGCTGCAGGTCGTCCTCGATGGAGCAGCCGTCGTGCTCGGCGCAGTACCAGCAGCTGTTGCACCCCTTGATGTCCAGGCCCGCCAGCGGCGCCAGTTCCGTCTCCAGCCCCTCCTCGGCCATGGCCTTGAGGCAGTGGGCGGTGAGTATCTCCGTGTTGCCGGCCTTACGGGGGCTGCCGACGATGCCGATGGCTTTCATGCTAGACCTCCTGATAATTGGTGTACAATTTCTGCATTTTTATATAAGTGGCGACGTCCTCGGGCACCAGGTCCTGCAGCGACTCGCCGCGCGCCGCCCGCGCCCGGATGGCCGTGGCGCTGATATCCAGGCGGGGTCTGTCGAGTAAAGTGACCCGCGCGCTGATGCCCGGTAATTGCGCCTCCAGGGCCTTGAGGTCGGGGCGGGGGTAGCCGGGGCGGGGCACGGCCGCGAAACGGCCCAGTTTTATTAATCGCGGCGGCTCGTGCCAGGTAGGGAGCTGGGCCAGGCTGTCGTCACCGAGGATGAAATAGATTTCGGCGGCGTCGCCGTACTCTCCCCGCAGGGCCGCCAGGGTGTCCACGGTGTAGGACGGGCCGGGGCGGTCGGTCTCGATGGTGGAGACCTCCAGTCCCGGTTCGCCGACCGCCGCCAGCCGCAGCATGGCCAAGCGGTGCCGTGCCCCCGTCAGGGGCGCGTTTTTCGCCGACATCGGCCGCCCCGCCGGCACCAGCATAACTTTGTCCAGACCCAGCGCCTCGCGGGCGGCTCGGGCCATGGCGATGTGCCCCCGGTGCACCGGGTCGAAGGTGCCGCCGAGCACGCCCAGTTTCATCGCTTTACCACTCCCATGTTAAATCCCCGCAGCGTACTTTATCGCCGGGCTTGGCCCCGGCCCTCTCCAGCAACTTGCCCGCCCCTAGCCGCTGGAGCCGGTAGTTGAGCTGCCAGCGCAGCTCGCCGGGGCCGACGCCGCTGCCAGCGTAGATACGCTCCAGCTCCGGCGCCGTGATGACGAACTCGTCCCCCACCCGGCTGACCTTTATTTTATCGCCTCGCGGCTCGGGATGGAAGACCCGGCCGGGGGCGGGCTCGGGCTTGGCCGCGTCTCTCGATTTTCTTAACAACTCTGCGGCCGCCGCCATCAGTCCGGGGACGCCCTGCCCGGTAGCCGCCGAGATATAGTGGGCCCTGACCCCGGCGCCCCCCAGCTCACCCCGGATTTCCTCAAGGCGCGCCTGCACCTCAGGCAGGTCTATCT
>DAOULO010000086.1:0-5079 GCA_034420195.1 Dehalococcoidales bacterium | reverse complement strand
GACAAATACTTTCATGATTACATGCCTCCTTCAACCCAGGCGTTAAAGCGCAGCCCGGCCGCCGGGTCGTATTCTCGCCGGAAGGCGTTATCGAACGCCTCGGGGTCCATCTCGCGCCACTCCTGGTAGTCCCGCTCGGTGACCTTCTGCACGTCCACCAGGTAGCCGCTGGTGGCCTGGCCGCAGGCGTTCTTGGAGGCGACGCCGTAGGGGGCGATGGTGTTGATGGCGCCGCCGCGGTCGATGTAGCCGGGGATGATGGGGTCGTGGCGGGCGCCGTGGTCGACGTAGGTCACGCCGGGCATGATGCGCTCCCAGACGCGGGCGCCGCCGAGGACGACGCCGCGCTCGTTATAGACCTTGACGATGTCGCCGTCCTTGATGCCGCGCTTTTCAGCGTCGCCGGGGTTAACCCAGACCGGCTCGTATTTATAGCCGTCGGCGCCGAGCACCTTGCAGGTGGGGGTCTCGCGCGTCCAGGTGATGTCGTCGCCCTGGGCGTGGGTGCGCCAGCGGGGGTGGTTGGACATCATCAGCAGCGGGAACATGGCCGCCCGCTCGCTGGAGATGCGCTCGTCGTGGGTGGCGCTCTTCTCAATCCATTTGGGGATGGGCGGGCGCTCCTTGTCGTCGGGGAAGTGCTCCGCCAGCCTGGCCGAGTAGAACTCCAGCTTGCCGGTGGGGGTCGGCAGGGGGTTCTTCTCCGGGTCGTCGTAGAAGGGGCGGAAGCCGGGCGGGTCTTGCTCCCAGTCCTTGGCGGCGGGGAAGACGAAGTATTTCTTATCCAGGAAGTCCTCCCAGGAAATCATATATTCTATTTCCATGTCGTCGAAGACCTGCTTCTGCAGGTCGCGGGTGGTCTTATTCTCGCTGAACTTCTCACCGTAGCCAAGTTTCTTGGCCACCTCCAGGACAACCTCGTAATCGCTCTTGGACTCGCCGACGGGCCGGCAGGCCGGCTCCATGATGGCCATGGAGTGGAAGTTGACGCCCTGGCGGACGTTGGTGACGATGTCCTCCACCTCCAGGGTAGTGTTGGAGGGCAGGATGATATCGGCGATGAGGCAGTCGTTTTCCAGCCAGGGGTGCTGGGCGACGACGGTCTCAATCTTGGGGTTCTGGAAGGCATCAATCGTCCAGTTGCCGTGGTTCCAGCAGGTGATGCGGCAGGGGGTATCCGTCCATATCATGTGTATCTCGGTGCCGCCCTGCTCCTTGGGGAGGGGGTACTGGTATTTGACGAACTGGTCTTCGGTGGGTGTCTCGATGGCGCCGCTGCCGTAGTAGCTCAGCGGCGGCTCCTCGATGGCCTGCTGGATATAGGTCTTGGGGATGAGCTGCTTGCCCCAGGCGCGGATGGTGGTGGCCACCGGCTTGGTGATGCGCTCGGAAAGCTCGGGGTTGAAGAACCGCGTGCTCCTCAGCCCCTCGGCGCGGGGCATGCCGGTGTAGGTAATCTGGCTCTGGTGGACGCCGGGGCCGCCCAGGCCCTGCATGCCCAGCAGGATGCACTCCAGGCGTCCCGGCTCGTGGGAGAAGGGGCCGCGCACGTACGACCCGCCGAAGTAATGCGCGATGGACGTAATCTTCTTGGCCCACTCGCGGGCTAATGCCTTGATTGTCCACTCGGGGACACCGCACTTCCTGGAGGCCCAGGCCGGGGTCTTGGGGATGCCGTCTTCCTTGCCGAGCACGTAGTTGGCCACCTTGTCCATGCCGACGGCGTGGGTTTTGACGTAATCTTTCTTGTAGGTGCCTTCGGTCACCCAGACGTAGATGATGGCCAGCTGCAGGGCGGCGTCGGTATTGGGGAGGACGGGTATCCACTTATCGGCGTGGACGGCGGCGCCGTAGTTGAGGTCGGGGCAGATGTAGACCTGGTTGATGCCCACCTCCGTCCAGAAGTAGCAGAGGCGGGTGGCGCACTGGCCGGTGAAGCCCCAGGGGGTCGTCTCCGGGTCGCCGCCCCAGAAGAGCACCATATCGGCGTTCTCGGTGATGTCCTTGGCGACGTTATTGGCCGGGTCCATCATGCCCTGGATGCCCTGGCCCCAGACGTGCTTGGAGCCCCAGTACCAGCCTTCCCAGCTATCGGGGTTCCTGACCTGCTGGGTGAAGCCGCCCATCATCTCAAAGAGGCGGCCGGAGTGGCCGTGGGGGGTGTTGATGGTCTTGCACTCGCCGTGGCCGTCACCCTGCACCAGGATGGCCAGCGGTCCGTACTGCTTGTGGACGCGCTTGACCTCGCTGGCGAGTATATCGGAGGCCTCTTCCCAGGAAATCCTCTGGTACTTGCTCTTGCCCCGGTTCTGGGGATTGCGCTCGCCGTGGGGGTCCCAGTCCACCCGCTTGAGGGGGTACTTGATGCGGTTGGGTGAAAAAGTCCGCTTCTTGTAGGCCAGGGAGAAGGGCGAGGGGACGGACTTGAAAAGCGGCCGGTAGTCCTTGCCGTTGCGGGTAATCTTCCAGGGGCGGAACTGCTCCGGCTTGTATTTCCAGTCGTAGTGAAACGGCCGGATGCGGACGACCTTGCCATCCTTGACGTCGACGGCGCACTCGCCGCCGCCGCCGAGCAGACCGCCGAGGGCCAGGGCCTTGATGACCGTTTTATCCGGCTTCACGTCCACTTTTTTGCCTCTTCCGTCAGACATTTCGGTTACTCTCCTTACCAGAAGTTGTGCGGGCTTACGCGGTGCGGTCGCGATTTATGGCGATGGGACGTTCGGATTGAACCGGCTGGGGACAAAAACCCCAACATTTTACGCAATACCTTAAAAAATTTACAATAGCCGCGTTCCGCTTGTCAAGTTGCGCCGGTTTCCGGCGGCGGCTGGCCTCGCATCCCGCTAAAATTAAAAAAGATGGCCGCCGCAACGATTATTTAACTTTTTTTGTGGTATAATCTAGATGAGGGAGTATCTAAGTAAGGTGCTCCCGTGTATCGAGGCTAATAAAATAATGAAATCCAACTGGAAGCGCAACAGCTTAATATATATCATTATTCTGCTGGCGGCCATTCTGCTCTTCTCCTTCTTGATACCGGGCTCCAACGAGCCCCAGGAAATAAGCCTGAGCGAGGCCATCACCCTGTCGCAGGACGGGCAGATTGACAAGGTGCTGGTGGAAAACGACACGATGACCATCACCAAGATTGACGGCACCGAGGTGAAGACGGCCATCGGGACGCTGACCATCGTTGACCTCCAGGAGCTGGGCTTTACCCTGCCCGCCGATTACGAAGTCAAGACCTCCGGCGGCATCAACTGGGGCGGGCTGCTCCTCAACTTCCTGCCGCTCTTAATACTGGGTTTCCTGCTCTTCTTCCTCTTCCGCCAGGCGCGCGGGGCCAATAACCAGGCGATGAGCTTCGGCCGCAGCCGGGCGCGCCTTTTCCCGGCCAACCGTCCCAGCGTCACCTTCGACGACGTGGCCGGCGTGGAGGAGGCCAAGCAGGACATGCAGGAAGTGGTGGAGTTCCTCAAAGCGCGTGAGAAGTTCCAGACGCTGGGGGCGCGCATCCCCAAGGGCGTGCTTTTGGTAGGCCCTCCTGGCACGGGTAAGACGCTTTTAGCGCGGGCGGTGGCCGGCGAGGCCGACGTGCCCTTCTTCTCCATTTCCGGCTCGGAGTTCGTCGAGATGTTCGTCGGCGTGGGTGCCTCGCGGGTGCGCGACCTCTTCGACCAGGCCAAGCGCAACACGCCCTGCATCGTCTTCATCGACGAGATTGACGCCGTGGGGCGCCAGCGCGGCGCCGGCCTGGGCGGCAGTCACGACGAGCGCGAGCAGACCCTGAACCAGATACTGGTGGAGATGGACGGCTTCGATACCAATACCTCGGTCGTTATCATCGCCGCCACCAACCGGCCCGATATCCTCGACCCGGCCCTGCTGCGCCCCGGCCGCTTCGACCGGCGCGTCATCCTCGACCAGCCGGACATCAGCGGGCGGCTGGCCATCCTCAAGGTACATACCAATGGCAAGCCGCTGGATAAGGACGTCAATCTGGAGACGCTGGCCAAAGGGACGGTGGGCTTTAGCGGCGCCGATATCGCCAATTTAATCAACGAGGCGGCCATCCTGGCGGCCCGCCGCAACAAGAAGTCCATCGGCATGACCGAGCTGGAGGAGTCGGTGGATAAGGTAATCGCCGGCCCGGAGCGCAAGAGCCGCAAGATAAGTCCCGAGGAAAAGCAGGTCATCGCCTACCACGAGGCCGGTCACGCCCTGGTGGCCCGCATGCTGCCCCACGCCGACCCGGTGCACAAGATATCTATCGTGGCGCGCGGTATGGCGCTGGGCTATACCAAGCAGCTCCCCGCCGAAGACCGCTACCTGACGACACGCTCGCAGCTGAAAGACCGGCTGGCCACGCTGCTGGGCGGCCACGCCGCCGAAGACCTCATCTTCAACGAGCGCTCCACCGGGGCCCACAACGATATCGAGCAGGTCACCGCCCTGGCCCGCAAGATGGTCACCAGCTTCGGCATGAGCGATAAGCTGGGCACGCGCACCTTCGGCGAGAAGCAGGAGCTGGTCTTCCTGGGGCGGGAGATATCCGAGCAGAAGGACTACAGCGAGCGCACCGCCCTGGAGATTGACCGCGAGATAAGCCGCATTATCGAGGAAGCCTATAACACGGCCAAGAAAATCCTCACCGATAATAAAGACAAGCTCGATGCCCTGGCCGAGAAGCTGATTACCCAGGAGACGCTGGAAGGCGGCGCCCTGGAGGGGGTCTTTGGTGAAATCGGCCTGCCACGGCCGGAGACGAAACCCCGCCCGACGCGCGTCCCCGCCCCCGTCAAGCCGGTGGCCGAAGGCGAGAAAGAGCTCAAGCCCAAACGCGTCCCCGGCGTACCGCGCTTCGTCCCCAAGCAGAACCCGGCCCCGTCCGACTAGGGGGATAGTATATTCAGCTAACTAAAGAGGGGCGAAAGCCCCTCTTCCTTTTGGAGGATTTTACTCCACCACCCTACCCCTTCTGAATTATCTATTCCCACCCAAGCCGCCCTCGCGGCATCCCCGGCTTAGCCCGCAGTTTTCTTTCCCCGCCCCACCGGGGTGGGGGATATTTTGCGG
>DAOULO010000085.1:0-3686 GCA_034420195.1 Dehalococcoidales bacterium | reverse complement strand
GCCCGCACCTTCTCCCACGAGACGCTGGAGGTCATGGCCAGCCACGCCGGCATCCCCATCATCAACGCCCTGTCCGACCGGGAGCACCCCTGCCAGGCCCTGGCCGATATGCTCACCATTTACGAGCACAAGGAGACGCTGGAAGGACTCACCATTGCCTACATCGGCGACGGCAATAATACCGCCCATAGCCTGATGCTGGCCGCCGCCCTCTGCGGCAGCAACTTCCGCATCGCCGCGCCGCCCGGCTACAGCGTCAACGAGACGCTCCTCAAAACGGCGCAGGACTTCGCCGCCGAAAGCGGCAGCACGATAATCTGTACCGAAGACCCCCAAGAGGCCGCCACCGGCGCCGACGTGATTTACACCGATGTCTGGGCCAGCATGGGCCAGGAGGCCGAGGCAGCCGAGCGCCGCCGCGTCTTCGCGGGCTATCAGGTGAACGAGACACTGCTGGGGCTGGCCGCCGCCGATGCCCTGCTGATGCACCCCCTCCCCGCCCACCACGGCGAGGAGGTAGCCGAAGGCATTATCTATAACCCGCCGTCGGTGGTCTTTGACCAGGCCGAAAACCGTCTGCACGCCCAGAAGGCGCTGCTGGCGGAGATGCTGGGCGGGCTGGAGATATCCCTGCCCGACTACTAGAGATGGAGGCGTTATGTTACGGTCAATATTAAGCCGCGGCTGGTACCCCACCCTGATTACCGCCATTGCCGTGATTGCGCTCATCTTCTACGATGTCATCCCCTACACCGTCATCGTCCCCTGCCTTATCGTTATCCTCTGCATCGGGCTGGTGGTGGCCATCATCAACGCCCGCAAGAACGAGCTGGAACTCCAGTCGATGCGGCTCAGCCAGCTGGCGTCCTATTTCCACCAGCGCTTCACGGGCAACTCCTCGCTCTCCATCTTTGCCGTCATCGATTCGCTCTACAGCATGGAGAACCCCAAGGTGTGGGACTGGGCACGGGCCTGCGGCATGTCGCAGCGCATCTTCGACTCGTGGTCGGACAACTTCATCGCCAGAGTGGAGACCGACCTGCGCCACCGCCGCTACACCGTGTTCCTGCACACCCACCTCAACGAGCTCTGGACGATGAACAACCACTACTACGAGTTCGTCGAGCAGTTCTGCGAAATCGTCGATAAGTTCCAGGTATCCCAGGACACGCTGGCCCAGTACGGCCGCTTCGCCACCGAGTATAACGCCTTCGTGGAGAACTTCCGCGAGACCATCACCGAGCTCAAGACCATCGCCCGCACCCAGATAGAGGCCCCCAGCGTCAAGAGTGCCCCGGAGCTGCTGGCCCGAAAATAGCTGGCATAAGTCAGACCCCCTGTCCCCCTTTTCTCCACCGGAAGAGGGGGTCGGGTCTTTTAATGGGGAGGTTGGGAGAAATCCCCGGGCTAAGCAGTTGATGAGCCGAGGGTGGCCTGGGTGGGAATAGATAATAACGAGGGGTGGTGCGGGGTGAGAGAAAAGAATAATACGAGGTAGCAAGGAGATAAGCAGGCTTTGACCAGACCCATCGTCGCCATTATCGGCCGTCCCAACGCCGGCAAGTCCACCCTCTTAAACCGGGTGGCCGGCCGGCCCCTGGCCATCACCGAGGACAGCCCCGGCACCACCCGCGACCGCAATCTGACCAACGTTACCTGGGGCGGCCGGGACTTCACCCTGGTAGATACCGGCGGGCTGGAGATAGACCCACGCTCCCCCATCGCCCGGGGCGTCCGGGCGCAGATAGAGCAGGCCATCGCCGCCGCCGACGTGATTATCGACATTGTCGACGTGACCGACGGCGTCAATCCCGCCGACCTGGATATCGCCGACCTGCTCCGCCGCGCTGGCAAGCCTATGGTGCTGGCCGCCAACAAGGCCGATAACGCCAAGCTGGAGACCCAGGCCTTGGAGTTCTACGAGCTGGGGCTGGGCGAGCCGATGCCCCTGAGCGCCCACCACGGCCGGGGTGTCGCCGAGCTGCTGGACAAGGTCGTCGCGCTGCTGCCGCCCGCCGGAGAGGCCAGGGCCGAGACCGAGGCCATCAAGGTGGCCATCGTGGGGCGGCCCAACGTGGGCAAGTCGCTTTTGCTCAACGCCCTGGTCGGCGACAGCCGCGCCATCGTCGACGATGTGCCCGGCACCACCCGAGACGCCGTCGATACGCTGGTTGACTTTGAGGGGCAAAGTGTGCTACTTATTGATACGGCCGGTATCCGGCGGCGGGGCAAGGTGCAGGCGGGGGTAGAGCGCTACAGCGTCATCCGCTCGCTTAGGGCCATCGACCGGGCGGACATTGCCCTGCTCGTCCTCGACGCCACCGAGATAGCCACCGCCCAGGACACGCACGTGGCCGGCTATATCCAGCAGGCCGCCAAAGGCTTTATCATCATCGTTAATAAGTGGGACTTAGTTGAGAATAAAGATTTCGCCGAATGGAATAAAACGGTCCGGGGACACTTCAAGTTCGCCACCTACGCCCCGGTGCTCTACACCTCGGCCAAGACGGGACAGGGAGTGGAGAAGATAATGCCGCAGGTCGTCCAGGTCTACCGGGAGAGGCTCAAGCGGCTGACCACCGCCAGAGTCAACAGCGTCGTCCAGCAGGCGGTGGCCGCCCACAACCGCCCCCGTAGCCGTCACAAGCCGCTCAAGGTCTTCTACGCCACCCAGGCCGATGTCAACCCGCCCACCTTCGTCTTTTTCACCAACGATGCCCGCATGGTACACTTTTCCTACCGCCGTTATCTGGAAAACCAGCTGCGCCAGGCCTTCGGTTTTGACGGCACACCGCTGCGCTTAATTTTCAAAACAAGGGGTGAACCATGATTGTCGGGCTTTATTTCGCCGTGGTAATCCTCGGTTACCTGCTGGGCTCCATCCCCTTCGGCCTGCTCGTCGCCAGGCTCTTCGCCAAGCGGGACGTGCGCCAAGTGGGCAGCGGCAAGATAGGCATGACCAACGTCATGCGCGCCGCCGGACGCAAGGCGGCGGCCGTATCGCTCCTTTTAGACCTGGGCAAGGGCGCCCTGGCGGTGATTCTCGCCGGGCTGATCTTCCGCAACTACGATACGGTGGCCCTCGCTCCCTTCACCCATATCGAGAGCGCCCGGATGCTGGCGGCGCTGGCGGCCATCGCCGGGCACACCTGGTCGGTATTCCTCCGCTTTAAGGGCGGCCGCGGCGTGGCCACCTTCCTCGGTGGGCTCCTCGCCCTCTACTGGCCGGCGGCCATTGGCGGTGGTGCCCTCATGATTTTCATCGGCTACATCACCAGATACATGTCACTCGGCTCCATCATCGGGGCCGTTACTTCCTTCATCATCCTCATGGGGCTCAACGTGACCCAAACCAGCTTCCTCCGTCCCACCTATCCCGCCTTCGAATACGTCATTTACGCCATGGTCGGGGCCGTTTTCATCTACGTGATGCACCGCGACAACATCGCGCGGCTGTGGTCCGGCACGGAGCGTAAGCTGGGCGACAAGGCCAAGGCCAAGACCGAAACGGCACCCTCGTCCAGCCACTCCCGGTAGCGCCACCGGCCCGCTCACCACCTTTGCCCGTGTATGGTAAGATAAAAACATGCAGAAAATCGCTATTATCGGCACCACCAACTGGGGCATCACCCTGGGCACCATGCTCTGTGGTAAGGGGGCCGACGTCCGGCTGTGGACGCGCACCG
>DAOULO010000084.1:0-9795 GCA_034420195.1 Dehalococcoidales bacterium | reverse complement strand
GCCCTTTACAATGATACCGCATTGACAGGAGGAGGCAGCCCTTCCGTGACTGACAGCCCTTATTTACATGGCTATAAGGAAACCGAAGCCCAGCGGCTGGCCGACCAGGCGAATACATTGAGCCAGTTGCTCCACCATGATTCCCTGTTCCCACCGGGAAGCCTGATACTGGAAGCCGGGTGTGGCACGGGGGCCCAGACCCGGATACTGGCGAAGCTTAATCCCGGGTGCCGTTTCCTTTCCATTGATATCTCCGAGGAATCCCTGGCCGCGGCCAGAAAACTGATGCGGAAAGAAAATATTACCAACGTAAAATTCGAGACCGGCGATATCCTGAACCTTACCTTTGAAGATGAGACGTTTGACCATGTTTTTATCTGTTTCGTATTAGAGCACCTGGCTAATCCCGGAGCGGCCTTAACCAGCCTGAAAAGAGTGCTCAAGCGCGGCGGCACCATCACCGTAATCGAGGGCGACCACGGCTCGGCGTACTATCATCCCCGCAGTCCGGCCGCCCAGGCAACCATACAGTGCTTGATTGATGTCCAGACATCGCTGAAAGGAAACGCCCTCATCGGGAGAGAGCTGTACCCGCGGTTAGTCGCGGCGGGTTTCCACGATTGTTCCGTCTCGCCACGCCTGGTCTATGCGGACGCCACCCGACCGGAGATGGTCGCAGGATTCACCCGGAAGACCTTTATCGCGATGGTGGAGGGAGTCAGGGAACAGGCGCTCAAGCAGGGCCTGATAGGGCCGGACGAATGGGAGAGGGGCATCCGGGAACTCTACCGGAGTGCCGATGCCGACGGCACCTTCTGCTATACCTTCTTCAAGGCCACCGGCTATAAACGATAAACACGGCACCGACCGACATATGTTATAATTGGCTTAAGTCAACCTGGGGCCGTAGTTCACTCGGGAGAACGCCTGCTTTGCAAGCAGGAGGTAAGGGGTTCGAATCCCCTCGGCTCCATTTTTATTTCTGGTTCCAGAGCCGGGCAAACGGCTCACTTTTTCGTGGGGTCGGTGAAGTTCCTGCCGATGAGGACGGAGTCGAAAGAGGGGGCGAACATGATGTGCCCGAACATGATGGGTTTATCCACCCGCTTGAAGTCCAGCGGGCAATGCAGCACGTTCCCCGGGACGTACACCCAGGTGGTGCTGGTGATGGTATATACCTCCGCCTCATCGCCCTCACCCATCGTGAACTCGACCTCGGCCGCGAATTCCTTAAAATTCATCGGGTCGCCGCCGATAAAATAGAGGATTTCGGCCACGGCGTGCCGGTGCCCGTCGGGTATCATCTTAAAAGGCCGGTAAATGGGGCGCAGGACCTGGGTCAGCGGCTCGTCCCACCCCGCTACGGGGGCCTTCTGCCCGATGCCGATGTATACCGGCGCATCGGGAGGCGTACCCGGGTGAATGATGCCCCAGGGTTCTTTCAGAAAATATTTTGCGTATTTCTTTCCCGCCATTTCTATCGCCTTCCTTTACTTGATAAGCCCGATAAGATATTATTGGCTGCTTTTATTTAATCACGATAGGGCCTCTAAATTCAATTCCCCAGCTCATTCAGGGCCAATAAAAGAGGCACTTGATTAATACGCGGCACAACTGCTACGATGGCAAGGAAACATAATATGCATCACGATTTCCCGCCGGGGCTGCTATCATGAAAGGGTTAATCTATAAGCTCACCGAAAATTCTCGGGAGAGAAGCGGCGCCGATGCGGTAAAAAGACAGGTATTTGTGGCGGAACAGGGGATAGCCACCGCGGCCGTGTTCGGCAACAGCGGCAACGGTGAAGAGCTAAACATGGTGGTCAAGGACGGGGAGACGGTAATCGGTACGGCCAGAGTGATTTTCCCCGCCGCGAACACCGCCAAGATAGAGAGAATGGCCGTCCTCAAGAATTTCCGTCACCAGGGGATAGGCCGGGATATCATGGCGTTTTTACGCGGCGAGCTGAAACGCCGGCAGATAAAGCGTGCCTATCTTCATGCCCAGCACACGGTGATTGACTTCTATAAAGCGTGTGGTTTTCACGAAACGGGCGAGCCATTTTTTGAAGTCGGTATCAATCACGTCAGGATGGAGGCCGAATATTGAAGCTATTTGTCGCCTGGCCTGAAGATGTATTTTCTCATCCGGAATCTTTTATTTGACGTTATACCCGGACACGGGTAAAATACAGGGGAAAAACGCGCCTCAACCGCAGATAGGTAGGTTGACTTCACCTATTCATAGTTTTAGCCGGGCTGAATCAGGCAAAAATCATAAACAGGGAGGTGTGAATTATAGGAAAAGACAGGAAAGGACGATTAAACCACTCAAGCAAACAAGGAGGTTTCCATTGAAGTACAATAAACTTTCTCTCATGGTAATTGGCTTAAGCCTGCTGGCATTGGTGGCCTTACCGCTGCTGGGCGGCTGCGGGGGTGGCGGTGGTGTCAAGACGATAGGTATCAGCCAGATTGTTACGCACCCCGCCCTTGATGCCACCCGGGAAGGCATCATCCAGGGACTGGCGGATAGCGGGTACGTCGACGGTGATAATATAGAAATCAACTATCAGAACAGCGAAGGCGATATGGCCCTGGTAGCTTCCATCGCCCAGCAGTTCGTTACCGACAAAGTGGATATCATCATATCCATCGCCACGCCGAACTCTCAGGCGGCCATCAGTGCCGCCATGGGGACGGATATCCCGGTCGTCTTCACGGCGGTAACCGACCCGGTTGGCTCGGAGATGGTGTCCAGCTGGGAGTCGCACCCGAACGAAAACGTCACCGGGGTAAGCGACATGATTGTGGTCTCGGATGATATCGACCTGATAATGCAGATAATGCCCGGAATCCAAAAGCTGGGCACGCTGTACAACGCCGGTGAATCGAACTCGGTGTTCCTGGTGCAGAAATTGAACGAGGCCTGTGACGCGCTCGGTATCGACGTCGTCGAGAAAACGGTATCCACCAGCGCCGATGTCCTAAGCGCGGCGCAGTCTCTGGTGGGCCAGGTAGACGCCATCTGGATTGGCACCGACAATACGGTGGTGACGGCCTTTGAAGCGCTGGTCGGGGTGTGCGAGGACAACGATATACCGCTGTTCCCCTCCGACGAGGACTCGGTAATCCGGGGAGGCATCGCCGCCTATAGTTTTGATTACTACGATATCGGCTACCAGACCGGTGAGATGGTGGCCAGGATACTCGGCGGAACGAGCGCCTCGGAAATAGCGGTGGAGAAGGGCAAAGTTATCAGCCTCTCCGTCAATACCGCCGCCGCCGCACGCATGGGCATCACCATCCCGCAAGCGATAATCGACGCGGCGGCTAAAGTCTATACAGATTAGTTAAACCGGAAGAACGACTGCGTCAACCATGAAGGTTCGGGGAGATAAGGAAGGCATGCCTTGGATACCGTAGGCAACCTGCTGGGCATCTCTTTATACGAAGGACTGGCATACGGTTTTGTTGCCCTGGGTGTCTACCTAACCTTCCGCGTGCTTTCCTTCCCCGACCTTTCCGTCGACGGTAGCTTCCCGCTCGGCGGAGCTATCGCCGCGGTATTGATCATCCACGGTGTCAACCCCTGGCTGGCGACCGCGGCGGCCATGCTGGCCGGTTGTATCGCCGGACTCGGCACGGGCCTGCTGAATACCAAACTGAGGATAAACGCCCTGCTTTCCGGCATCCTCATGATGGTGAGTCTCTATTCCATCAACCTGCTGGTAATGGGGCGCGCCAACATCCCGCTGCTGCGCCAGGTCACCGTCTTCGACGAAGTAGCCAACTTCTTCGGAACGAATTCCGGCATCATTCTCTCTATCGTTTTCATGGCGGTGCTGACCATCATCGTCCTCGCGGCCCTAAACTGGTTCCTGCGTACGGAGATTGGCCTGGCACTGAGGGCTACCGGCGAAAACGAGCAAATGGTACGCGGACTGGGCGGGAACACCGACATGACCACAATGCTGGGAGTATCGCTTTCCAACGGGTTTGTAGCTCTTTCCGGCGCCCTGATAGCCCAGAACCAGGGATTCGCCGACGTGGGTATGGGGATAGGCATGATTGTCATGGGGCTGGCTTCGGTCATCATCGGCGAGGGGCTGTTTCGGCCCAAAGGGGTTACGGTTATTCTCCTGGCCGTCTTCGGCGGGACCTTTGTCTACCGATTATTCATTGGTATCGCCCTCCGTCTGGGGTTGCCGCCGACTAACTTAAAACTGATTACAGCGGTACTGGTTATCGTCGCCCTATCGGTTCCGTTTATCCGTAAGAAATTACGGGGTGAATGGATACCACCGGCGGTAAGGATGTAAGGGAAACAGTTTGATGAGCGAATCGCAATGCCTGCTGCGACTCAAGGGAGTCAATAAAGAATTCGCCACCGGCACCGTTGACGAGGTGAAGGCGCTGGTTAATATCAACCTGGATATTAATGTCGGTGATTTCATTACCGTTATCGGCAGCAACGGCGCCGGGAAAACAACCCTGCTCAATATCATCGCGGGAGTGTATCCCCCCAAGCGGGGCGGCAGCATTGTCATCAATAACCGGGATATAACCAATCTCGCCGAACACAAGTGCGCCCAGTATTTCGGAAGGGTATATCAGGACCCCCATATTGGCACCGCGGCCAAGATGACCATCGGCGAAAACCTGTCCCTGGCCATGGCACGGGGGCATTCCCGGGGGCTCGCCATCGCCACCACGAAACACCGCCTGGAGTATTTCCGGGAGATTCTGACACCCCTGAAACTGGGGCTGGAAGACAGGATGAACACCCTGGTGGGCAATCTCTCCGGAGGGCAGCGGCAGGCACTGGCCCTGGTAATGGCCACCATCAGCAAGCCTGCGCTGCTCCTCCTCGACGAACACACCGCCAAGCTGGACCCCAACACGGCCGGAATCGTCCTGAAAATAACGGAAGACATCGTCTCCAACGAAAATATAACCGCCATCATGGTGACGCATAACATGGAGCACGCCCTGCGCTACGGGAACCGGCTGATAATGATGCATAAAGGCCGGACGATAGTGGACATGAACCGCGAGCGGCGGCGTAATGTCACTGTCCCCGACCTGTTGACCGCCTTCGAACGGGCCAGCGGGGAGCAGCTCACCGATGACAGTATTTTACTCAGCATGTCCGAGACGGCCGGTAATCAAGAAACGAAACCATAGCCCCATTATCATCCCTATCATCCCAGTTTGTTACCAACCTCCAGAGTAATTATTCCTCAAGATAAGAAATCATGAGGCACGTTACCGGGGATTACGTGCCCCTGAAAAAGGAGCGCCAGACATGAGGCGAAGCGAACGGGAAATCAAGGAAGTCGGGGAGTTGGAGGCAATCATCCGGCGGGCCCGGATTTGCCGGGTGGGGCTTTCCCAGAAAGATAACCCTTACATCGTTCCCGTGCATTTTGGTTATAAGGATAATTGCCTCTATTTTCACTGTGCCCGGGAAGGCAAGAAAATAGACATCCTCAGGTCTAACCCCAGGGTCTGCTTTGAGATGGATATTGACCACGAAATCATCAAATCGGAAGAAAACCCCTGCCGGTGGGGGGCTAAATACCGCAGCATCATTGGCTCCGGCACCGCCCTGGTCATCGAAGACCCGACCGAGAAGTCGGCGGCGATGAATATTATTATCGGCCATTACGGAGGCAGTCCCTATGACTTCTCCGCGGCAGAGCTGGAGCAGGTAAAGATTATCAAGATTAAAATCGATAGTATGTCCGGCAAGCAGGCCGGGTACTAAGGCCGGGGGGCGTTTTTGTCGGCGATTTTCGCTTGTGTTATACTCAAATTAAGGGGGTATCATCCCGGGTTACCGGCGCTAAGTCCGCCCAGAGGTGAAAGTGGCAACCGAAATCGCGCAATCTCAGAAACTGGCTCAGAAAATAGTCCAGAACATGGAAAAGGTCATGGTCGGCAAGACGGAGGCCGTCAACCTGGCCGTCATTGCCTTAATCAGCCAGGGGCACCTGCTCATCGAGGACGCCCCCGGCGTCGGCAAGACGATGCTCGCCCGCAGCCTGGCCAAATCAATTAACGGCAGCTTCAAGAGGATTCAGTTCACCCCCGATATCCTCCCCGGCGATATTACCGGCGTTACCGTCTACAACCAGAAGACGGCCGATTTTGAGTACCGCCCCGGCCCCATCATGGCCCAGGTACTGCTGGCCGACGAAATCAACCGGGCCACGCCCAAGGTGCAGTCGGCCCTGCTGGAGGCCATGGGCGAGCAGCAGATTACCGTGGACGGCGTCACCCGCCCCATGCCGGCGCCCTTCCACGTGCTGGCCACCCAGAACCCCCTGGAATACGAAGGCACCTTCCCCCTGCCGGAGGCGCAGCTGGACCGGTTCCTGCTGCGGATAAACATCGGCTACCCGGCGGCCGACGAGGAAATCGCCATCATCGAGCGGCAGCGCTATGTCCATCCCATCGAGGAGCTCAAGCATGTGGTCGACGCCGCCGACGTCCTGACCCTTCAGGAAGCGGTCAAGGAGGTCTACGTGGACGACCTGGTCAAGCAGTACATTGTGGCCCTGGTGGGGGCGACCCGTAACCACCCGTCGGCGTTCCTGGGGTCTTCGCCCCGGGGCTCGCTGGCGCTTTTCCGCACCGCCCAGGCCCGGGCCCTGCTGGAGGGACGCGATTTCGTCATGCCCGACGACGTCAAGGCCCTGGCCGCGCCCGCCCTGGCGCACCGCTGCCTGATATCCGCGCACGACCATTCCCCGGGCCAGGACAGCCGGGCCTTCATCGCCGAGGTGCTGGAGACCGTCCCCGTGCCGGGGGCCCTCCCCGACCGACCATAAGGAAGCGGCCGGGCTGATATTAGCCGACCCATCCGCCCCGATGACAAAACAATGAAAAGACGCTGGGCTTTCATTATTATCCCCTTGCTCATCCTGCTGGTAGCCCTGGCCGGCGGCTTCGACCTGGTGTGGCGTTTCTTTGTCTTTCTGGTGGCGTTGCTGCTGCTGAGCTATCTCTGGTCGCACCTGAGCATCCGCAGCATCTACGGCAGCACCGAGAAATCGGCCTCTCTCTGCCAGGTTGGCCAGTCCTTCAAAGAGGAGTTCAGCATCGCCAACCGCGGCCGGATACCCATCCCGCTGCTGGAAGTGCGCGAGGCCACCGACCTGCCCGGCTACCGGAACGAGCTTAACATCAGCCTGGGGGCGCACGGCGCGCACCACTGGCGCCGCCAGGTCTACTGCCAGCGGCGGGGGCGCTACCGCGTCGGCGCCCTCAATTTCCGGGCGACCGACCCCCTGGGCCTCTTCCCGGCGGAGCGGCGCATCGACCGGCTCCAGGAAATCATCGTCTACCCGGCCACGCTGGAGCTGCCCTTCTTCAGCCTGTCGCCCCAGCCGGAGGCCGGCGCCGACACGCGGCGGTGGCTGGCCAGCGAGACCGGGCCCGATGCCTCCCGCGTGCGCGAGTACGTCGGCGGCGACAGCCTCCGCCACATCTACTGGCGCTCTACGGCCCATACCGGGAATATTATGGTCAAGGAGTTCGACCCCGACCGCCCCCGCGAGACCACCCTGCGGGAAATCTGGATTGTCCTCGATATGCACCGCCAGCCCCAGCTGGCGGATGGCGACGAGACCACCGAGGAATACGGCGTCACCATCGCCGCCTCGCTGGCCAAGAAATACCTGGACGACGGCAAGCGGGTGGGGCTTATCGCCGAGGGGGACACCTCCTGCCTGATACCCCCCGACGCCGGGGAGGCGCATCTCCAGGCTATCCTGCGCTCCCTGACCCTGCTCAAGGCCACCGGCGATACCCCCATCGACCGGCTGCTGGCCGCCAGTGCCGAGCGGTTCGAGGCCGGTACGGCGGTTATCGTTATCATGCCCTCGGTAAATCGCCCCGTAGCGCCCTCGCTGGGGCTCATCAAGAGCCGCCAGGTGAGGACGGTGGCCATCCTGCTCGATTCCTTCAGCTTCGGCGGCGTCACCAGCCCGACCAATGACCCCCGCCGACTGAGCGCCGCCGGCGGCACCGTTTATACCGTCCGGAAGGGCATGGAGATAGGCCCGGCGCTGGACAGCCGGCGGCTCTCCTCACAGAATATATATACCGGAGGCAGGGCACAAAGATGACCAGCGGCAGGGAAAACACCGTAACGGCCCCCCGGCCGGCTGGCTGGCAGAGGTGGGTAAGCCTGATATTGCTCTTCCTGGTGCTGGAGATTGCCGTCCTCTCCGTGGAACAGGCCCACTGGATTACCCCGCAACCCGCCCTGACGCTGGTGCTCGTCCTGGCCCTGGTGACGGCCTGGCTGCTCGCCCGCAGCCGCTGGCCCGGCCTGGCCACGCACCTCATCGCCCTGGCCGTCGGCGGTGGCATCACCGCCTGGCAGGCGCAGCAAACGCCCTCCGCCACGGTGCAGCCTTTCGCCGCCTTTCTGGCGCTGATGACCTGGCTGATGGGCTATCTGTCGCTGTGGTTCCTCTGGCGGCGGCAGAACGCCTGGGTCGCCGTCATCCTGGGGGGCGTGGTCGTCGTGGTGAACTTGAGCAACCTGCCGGACGGCTATTACTATTTCTTCGGCCTCTACTTTGTGGCGGCCGCGGTGCTGGTCACCTGGTCACGCCTGGTCAAACAGCGCTGCCTCACCGGGGGGGCGGCCACCCCCACCCGGCGCGGCCTGCTGCAGCTGGGCGTGGCGCTGCTGGCCGTGGTCGTCGCGGCGGTCTGGCTGGCCCAGGCGGCCCCGGCCGTGCGCACCCCCCAGTTCCAGACCCTGCTGGCCGGCGGGCTACCCTGGAAACAGGAAATCGAGGACTCACCGCTCAATATTTTCGCCCCGGTGGCCGCCAAGAAACCGCTGAACACCGGCCCCACCCGCCGCGATGTATTGTTCAGCGACCTCTGGTTTGATAAAGACCGGGTTGATTTTGTCGTCGAGGCTCCGCAGCCCCACTACTGGCGGATTGAGACTTACGATACCTATACCACGCAGGGCTGGGAAAACCGCCCGACGGACGACCGCCGGCTGGGAGCGGACGAACCCTGGAACGAGACCGACATTCCCGCCGACAGCGAAACGATAACCTACACGGTCACCGCCGGCATCAATACCGACGTCGTGCTGACGGCGGGCGAATTCGTCGCGGCGGACACGCCGGTGGTGGTGCGCGTCAGCGACGGCGAGGCCATCTCGGTAACGACGCCGCGGACGCTGGGCAGCGGCGAAAGCTACACCGTTACCTCCAGTGTCGCTTCACCCTCGCCCACCGCCCTGGCCGCCGTCACTGGCGATTATCCGGAGGGAATCCCCAACCAGTATACCCGGCTGCCCGCCAATTTCCCCGCCGAGGTCGAGCAGCTGGCCCGGGACATCACCCAGGATGCCAGCACCCCCTACGAAAAGGTAGTTGCCATCGACACGTACCTTTCCCAATTCCCCTACGACGAGGATGTCGAGCCCCCACCCCCCGATACCGACGGCGTGGCCTATTTCCTCTTCGACCAGAAGGCGGGCTTCTGTATCTACTACGCCTCGGCAATGGTGGTGATGCTCCGCTCCGTCGACGTACCGGCGCGGCTGGCCGTGGGCTACCTCCCCGGTGAATCCAGCGCCAGCCACCGCGAGTTCGTCCTCCACAATACTTACTACCACGCCTGGCCGCAGGCCTACTTCCCGGGCTACGGCTGGATAGACCTGGAGGCCACCCCCGGCGGTGCGGGCAGCCGGGTGCCCCTGGACACGCCGTGGGTATCGGCCGATACCCTGGAAGAATACACGCCCCCGGACAC
>DAOULO010000083.1:0-16786 GCA_034420195.1 Dehalococcoidales bacterium | reverse complement strand
CGCCTGCACCTCAGGCAGGTCTATCTTATTGACGGCCACGGCCTGGGGCTTGAGCGCCAAACTAGGGTCGTAGCGATTGAGCTCCTCGTTGAGCCGCGCCAAGTCGTCGGCGGGCGATTCGGCCTCTCCGTTGAGCAGGTGGATAAACACCCGGGTGCGCCGCGCGTGCCGCAGGAACTCGTGGCCGAGACCCCGCCCAGCGTGAGCCCCAGCGATAAGGCCGGGTATCTCCGCCACGACGAGCTCATCAGCACTGACGGTGACGACCCCCAGCACCGGCTCGAGGGTGGTGAAGGGGTAATCGGCCACCTTGGGCTTGGCCGCCGAGACCGCCGCCAGCAGCGTCGACTTACCGACGTTAGGATAGCCGATGATACCCACGTCAGCAATCAGGCGCAGCTCCAGCCGCACGGTACACACTTGCCCTGGCCCACCCCGTTGGGCGATGCGCGGGGCTTGGTTCGTCGATGACTTAAAATGCACGTTGCCCCAGCCACCTTTGCCCCCCCCAGCCACGATTACCTCGTCCCCGGCCTTCTCCAGGTCGGCATTTATAGCATCATCCTCACCACTTGATACCGTGACCACCGTCCCGAGCGGCACCGGCAGGACAAGGTCATCGCCGTTCTTGCCGTGCTGCTTGGCGCCGCGCCCGTTCTGGCCGGGCGCAGCCTTGTAGGAGCGTTTCTGCCGGTAGCGTCGCAGGTCATCGGTAGCAGCGTCGGCCCGGATAATGACGCTACCACCGTTACCACCGTCACCGCCGTCCGGCCCGCCGAAGGGCACAAACTTCTCGTGGCGGAAGCTAATAGCCCCGTCACCACCTTTACCTGAGCGGACACTTATCTCGGCTTCGTCAAACATTGGTATCTACAAATCAAGTAGGTTATATAAACAATTATACAATAACATATAACATATAGGCTCTCTAAGAACAGAAGTAATAACAGGGTAGTCGTTGGATAGAAACATCGGGTCTTAGTGGGTGTTAGCGATAGCGCCTGGAGGCTGCTGGCAGAGCTCAAAATATGAGCAAAATATTCACCGGTAGTTAACAAATGACGCTCATATTACGGCTATAAAAAGCGCAGAATCACGGGATTATCGTGGTAAGACCTAACATCGGATGTCTATCGGGATAGCTATAAAACAGGGCATCGAGCGAGGGGAAACAATGTGGCATTGCTTAATAATAACAGGGGGCAGGCCGGATGATAAATTCGCCTGTCTTACTGACGCAGGCGTTGCCGGATGTCGCGGAGCTTGCGCTTGAGGAAGGGGTTGGCGCCCAGGTCGCCGGTAATCTTCTTGCAGGCAGCCGTTACTGCGGCGGCGTCGCGGCGGCCCAGCTCCCGACCGACTTGCGTCACCGAGAGGTTGGTCTCCTGCCGGATGAGGTACATCGCCAGGCGGCGGGCCAGGATGGAATCCTTGTCGCGCTGACGCCCCATGAGTATCTCGGCGGGTATCTCGAAGCTGGCGGCCACGGCGGCCAGGATATTCGCCGGGGTGATGAGGTCGGCGGTGACTTCCTTGCTGGCGATGTCCTCCAGGGCGCGGGCGGCGGTTTCTACGGTCGGCTCGGTGCGCAGCAGCCGGGCGAAGGCAACGACGCGGTTGAGCGAGCCTTCCAGCACCCGGACGTTGTCCGGTGCCCCGCGGGCGATGAACTCCAGCACGTCGCGCGGCACGCTTACCCCCTGGCGGCGGGCCTTGGACTCCAGGATGGCCAGGCGGGTGGCCTGATCCGGCGGCTGGATAGCGGCAGTGAGCCCCCACTCGAAACGCGAGCGCAGTCGCTCTTCTAGGAGGGGCATCGACTTGGGGGGGCGGTCGCTGGTGATGACAATCTGGCGGTTGGTGTTGTGCAGCTCGTTGAAGGTATGGAAAAAGCTCTCCTCGGTCTGCTCCTTGCCGCCGATGAAGTGGATATCGTCGACGAGCAGCATCCCCAGCGAGCGGTACTTGTTGCGGAACTCTTCGGTGGTGCGCTCGCGCAGGGCGGTGACGAACTCGTTGGTGAACTGCTCGGCGCTGGTACAGATGACGTTGATGTGGGCGGCCGCGGCCAGGTGGCCGATGGCGTGGAGCAGGTGGGTCTTGCCCAGTCCGGCCCCACCGTAGATGAAGAGGGGGTTATAGCCGCGACCCGGGTTCTGGGCCACCGAGAGGGCCGCCGCCCGGGCCAGGCGGTTGCCGTCGCCCTCGATGAAGGCGTCGAAGACGTAGTCCGGGTTGAGGCGGGTGTAGACCGGCCCGGCTTCGGGCAGCGGTACCGGGGCGCGCCGCTTGCCGTTGACCTGGAAGACGATGCGGACGTCCGGCGAGGTCAGCCCGATGAGGGACTTTTCGATGAGGGAGCGCTGGTTCTTCTCGAGGTACTCGGCGGCGAAGGCATTGGGGACGCCGATGACAAACTGCCCGTCTTGGTAGCTCAGCCCGGCGGTGCGGCTGAACCAGGTGTGGTAGTTGGGCTTACTCACCTGGAGCTGCAACTCGCCCAGGGCGGTCTCCCATATCTCCTGCGGTGTCCGGGTACGGGCAATTTCCATCCTTGGCTTCGCGGCGCCCGCGGGTCAGGCCTCACGGGCACAAATTCACCCCCTGTCATGCATGAGCCGACACATCACCGTGGTCAGCAATTTAATCGGGATTGGCCGCCGGTTGGGGCGGGTTCGTTGGAGGAAAAATTGACTTGAGTTAAATTGTTAACGCCACTTAGCATACAACCGGCGGCCGCGGTGTGGCAACTTTTCAGGGGGCTGGCACCAGCCGACGGCGACGGTTGGTTATCCCTAAAAGCTCGCGAAAACTGCTCTTTTTACCGGTTTCCTACCCCCCCTCGCCTGACCACGCTCGGTTGTTAAAAAAAATTTTTAATGTTAAAATTCTGGCGTCCGGAGGACTACCTTGCGCATTGTTTTTATGGGCTCGCCCGCCCCCGCCGTCCCCTCCCTGGAGGGCCTCGTCCGGGCCGGTTATGAAGTCGCTGCGGTCTATACCCAGCCCGACCGGCCCGCCGGCCGGGGGCGCGCTCTGGCGGCGCCAGCGGTCAAGGAGGCCGCCGCGATGCTGGGCCTGCCCGTCCGGCAGCCGCCGAGCCTCCGCGACGCGGCGGAACTGAAAAACCTGGCGGCGCTCAAGCCCGATGTCATCGTCATCTGTGCCTACGGCCAGATATTGACCCAGGCAGTGCTGGAGATACCCCCGCGCCAGTGCCTCAACGTGCACTTCTCGCTGCTGCCGCGGTGCCGCGGCGCCGCCCCGGTGGCGGCGGCCATCCTGGCCGGGGACGAGTTCAGCGGTGTCAGCATCCAGCTCGTCCGGGAGGAGCTGGATACCGGGCCGGTGCTGGCCCGCGCCGCCGTGCCCATCCTGCCGGCGGACACCACCGGCACGCTGACGGCCAAGCTGGGGCAGGTGGGGGCCGCCCTGCTCTTGGAGGCCTTGTCCGGCTGGCGGCGCGGCGAGATTGAGCCGCAGCCCCAGGACGAGGCCGCGGCCAGCTACTTCCCCCAACTGAAAAAGGCGGAAGGGGAAATCGACTGGAACGATACGGCGGAGAAAATCTCGCGGCGGGTGCGGGCCTACCAGCCCTGGCCGGGGGCTTATACTAAGTGGCAGGGCAGGCAGCTCAAAATTATCGAGGCCGCGGTCGCTCCCGAAAATAGCGCGGCGGTGGGGAAAGTCCTGAACCTCCCCGGCGGAGGTCTGGGCATCGGCACCGGCGACGGCGTCCTGGAGGTGCGGCGGCTCCAGCCGGAGGGCGGCCGCGTCATGACCGCCGCCGAGTTCGTTAACGGCCACCGCGATTTCGTCGGGGCGGTGCTGCCGGATAAGGAGTAGATTTTGTCGTCAAAGGAAGACCTGAGCCAGTTCGACGCCCTGGTGAAAATTATCGCCCGGCTGCGCGGCCCCGGCGGCTGTCCCTGGGACCGCCAGCAGACCCACGCCTCGCTGCGGGCCAACCTGCTCTCGGAATGCTACGAGACCCTGGAGGCCCTCGACGCCGGCGATAGTGCCAAGCTGCGCGAGGAGCTGGGCGACCTGCTGCTGCAAATCGTCCTCCACGCCCAGATAGCCGCCGACACGGGCGAGTTCGCCATCGGCGACGTGATTAAGGGTATCAGTGAGAAGCTCGTCCACCGCCACCCCCACATCTTCGGCAGCAAGCGGGTTAAAGATGCCGACGAGGTGATGCACAACTGGGAGGCCCTCAAGCGGGAGGAGCGCGGCGGGGACGCCTCGCTGCTGGCCAGCGTCCCCCGGGATATGCCGGCCCTGGGCTACGCCTACGAAGTCCAGCGCCGGGTGGCCCGCGTCGGCTTCGACTGGGCGGATACCGAGGGCGTTATCGCCAAGCTGGTGGAGGAGGTCAAAGAACTCCGCGCCGCCAAAAATACCGGGGAGCGCGCCGGCGAGTACGGCGACCTGCTCTTTACCCTGGCCAACATCATCCGCCGTGACGGCATCGACCCCGAGGCGGCCCTGCGGGAGGCTAGCCGCAAGTTCTACCAGAGATTTGCTCGCATGGAGGCGCTCTGCCGGGAGCGCGGCCAGAACTTCCACGAGCTTTCCTTCGACGCGCAGAACGCGCTGTGGGAAGAGGCCAAGCGGGGAGAGGATTGAATGGTCGGGGCGCCCGGATTTGAACCGGGGACCTCCGCGTCCCGAACGCGGCGCGCTACCAGGCTGCGCTACGCCCCGCCGCCTGTAATTATACACTGGTGACTCTGGGGCGGCAAGTATAAGACCTCCCTGCCCCGCCCTCAGGATTTTCTTTCCCACCCGGCCCGCCCCCGGGGCGTCGGTGGCCTGTCCCTGGCTTCGTCCTCCCGCCCCCGCCCCCATCAAAGGGGCGTACTTTAGTTATCCCCCATTGATACTATAGCTAAATGTTTACGCATTCTTTACGCCGGACTCGCCGGTGTTTATGCCCGGTATACCCTCCCAATGGTAAAAATAAACATACGGCGCGTACGGCGGAAAAGCCGCACCGCAGATACTTGCATGGTAAGGTAAAGATGAACAAGGTCCTGATATTATCCAAAAAATCCCTCCTGTCTAAAAGAGAGATGAAGGCCCTGGCTAAGGCCGGTATCCGCGTCAGGGAGGCCTCCAAGTATAAGGAAGACCTCTGGAGAAACGCGGATGGCGATTATGATATCGTCGTCGTTGACGAAAACATCTTCGGCGGCGATGCCCAGCTGGCGGCGCGCCAGGTACGCAGTATATCGCGGGCCATTATCATCCTCGTCGGCAAGGCCTCGTCTTGGGAGATGTGGGACAGGAAACAGGAAATCGGCATCGACCACTACTGTCGCAAGCCGGTACAGCCCGGCGACCTGGCCCACCGCATCAAGCTGGCGCGCTCCGAGATGGAATACCGCCAGTTCCGCGAGAAGCTGGACACGATGGCGGCGGGGGGCCCCGCCCGGCCCGAGGCCGTAACCGAGGCCCCGCCCGCGGCGGCCGAGCCGCTGCCGCCGGTAACCGCGCCGGAGACCCGGCCGTACCCGACCCCGGCTTCCCCACCCGTAACCGAGCCCCCCGTGGCCGCCAGCGAACCCCCCGCGACCGAAGCGGAGACACCCACCCCGCCGTCGGTAACCCCTGAGGTGCCGGCCGAAGTGCCGGCCGAGGCGGGCAACGCCAATATCTGGCAGGAGCCGCAGGCGGCCCGGCTGGTCAGCGGGCTGTTGAGCGGCCAAATGGACGAGATTAAACCGGAAATTGACCTGCGCCTGAAAGACGGCTTCACCTACCCGGCCACTGACGACATCTTGGGTACGTCCGGCCGGGAAACGGCGGCGGTGCTGGAGACCCTGGCCGACGCCGGTGCCCTGGTGCGGGAGCCTTTTGAGGAAGTCCTCGCCAGCCCGAAAGGCGGCATGCAGCTGATGCCCGTGGAGAGGTGCCCGCAATGCGACTCGGACAAGCTGACGCGCGGGCAGCTCGTCGAGCATTTCGACTGCGGCTTTATCGGCCCCGAGGAAGAGTTCCACCAGGGGCTCAGTCTGGTCTGCCCCAAGTGCCACCGGGAGCTCAAGCTCATCGGCACCGACTACCGCAAGCCGGGGATGCGCTATGTCTGCGGCAGCTGCCACGGCGTCTTTCCCAGCCCGGTGGTCAAATGCCGCGACCTGAAGACGGGCGAGGTCTACGGCCTCGAGGAGTTGCGCCGCGTACCGCTCTACCGCTACCGCCTCAACGAGGCGCACCGCCGCCACCTGGAGTTCGAGCTGGAGCCCAAGCGGCAGCTCATCGAATACCTGACGCGCCTCGGCTACCAGGTGAAGGAGGCGGTGACGGTCAAGGGACGTTCCGGCAGCATGCATACCATCGACCTCCTGGCCGGGATGGAGGAGTTGATTACACAGCACACCGTCGCCATCGGCATCCTCTCGGCCCCGCACGAAGGCGAAGCGGTGGCTATCGACGCCCTTTTCGGCTTTGATAGCAAGATATACGATACCGGCATCGAGAATAAGGTGGTCATCGCCGTGCCGCGCCTGGCCGACGAGGCCATGCAGTTCGCCGAGCGTCAGGGTATCCGGGTGTACGGCCTCGAGGAGCTGCGGGCCCTGCTGCGGCAGCCGCCCGTGGTGCCCGACACTACCTCCGGTCAACCCGCCGCGCCCCCGTCCGGGCTCAGCCCCGAAGACCAGCTGCAGTGGCTGCTGGAAAATAAGGGCTACGCCGTCAAGCGGGAATACCGGGTCAACGGCCGCAGCGGGGCGGAGCACGTCCTGCCGTTCTACGCCCAGAAAGACGACGGCATCGTCAACCACCAGCTGGCCGTCGGCGTTATCAAGGGGGACAGCGGCGAGAGCGATGTCAACGCCGTCATGAAGTTCGATACGGCCGCCTACGACGCCAGCATCCGCGATAAAGTTATCGTCACCGTGCCGGAGCTGAGCCGCGAGGCCAAACAGTTTGCCGATTACCAGCGCATCAAGGTCGTCCGGGCCGCCGAGCTTTTCGCGGTACCCGGCCGGGCTGCGGAGAGTGACGCCGCCCGTCACTACGGCACTCTGGCCGATAAGTACTAGCCCGGTGAGGTGAAATGCTCAAAAGCGGAATTATCGCCGTCATCATCCTCGGCATGCTGGCCGCCTTCCTGATATTGGTACCGTCCCGCCAGTCCTACCTTTCCCTGGCACTGGGCGCGGGCAGCGCCCTGATTCTTATCATCCATTTCATCGTCACCGCGGCCACGAAGAAGCAGAATATCCACGGGGCCGGCTTCTGGATTCCCGTGGCGAGTCTATCCTTCCTCTTCGTTCTCATGCCGCTGGTCTTCGCCGCGGCGCTCTATGTCTGGGAGGACTTTTCCGTCATCGCCTGGGTGATGATTGTCAGCCTCACCATGATGGTCTACATTAACTTCCTCACCGTGCCCCTGGCCATCTACCAGAAGCACCGCGAGCTCAAGGCCTCCAACGTGGTCTACACGCCCTCGGTGAGCATCCTCATCCCGGCCTACAACGAGGAGAAGGTGCTGGCCCGGACGATTGAGACCGTCCTCGAGGCGACCTACCCCAACAAGGAAATTATCGTCATTGACGACGGCTCGACCGACCGCACCCGGCAGGTTGCCGAGGGCTTCGCCGACCGGGGCGTCAAGGTGGTGCACCGCCCCAACGGGGGTAAGGCCACCGCCCTCAACCACGGCCTGATGTTCGCCCGGGGCGAGGTCATCGTCATCGTCGACGCCGACAGCCGAGTCTGTAAGAATACCCTGGTGGAGCTGGTCAAGCCCTTCCGCGACCCCGAGGTCGCCGCCGTGGCCGGCAACATCAAGGTCTTTAACCGCGACAACCTGCTCACCAAGTGTCAGGCGCTGGAGTACATCGCCAGCATCAATATCGCGCGGCGCGCCCTGGACATCTTCGGCAGCGTCTCGGTGGTGCCGGGGGCTTTAGGGGCCTACCGGCGCGAGGCCCTGGAGAGCGGCGGCCGCTACGACCCGGATACCCTGGTGGAGGACTTTGATCTCACCCTCAAGGCCCTCAAATCGGGTAAGGTCGTCCAGGCTAGCTCCTCGGCCGTTTCCTACACCGAGGCCCCGCAGACCATCCGGGAGTTCGTCAAGCAACGGCTGCGCTGGTACCGGGGTAATTTCCAGGCCATGTGGAAGCACCACGACGCCGCCTTCAACACGCGCTACGGCTTTCTGCAGCGGCTGTCCTTCCCCTACATGGCCATCTCCATGACCTTTATGCCGCTGGCCGGCCTGGTTACCATCGCCGCCATCATCATGCTGGCGGTGAACGGGATGGGCATGCTGTTGCTGGTGCCCCTCCTCTTTTTCTGTTTTCTTCAGTTCCTGCTGTGCCTGCTGGCGATTGGCCTCGACGGCGAGGACTGGAAACTGACGCTGTATTCGCCGCTGTTGCTTTTAGGCTACCGACAACTCTGCGATTTCATCGTGATTAGGAGCATGATAGATGTCCTGCTGCGCCGCAAGGTGAAATGGGCGGGCATGAGGCGCGTCGGCGCCGAGGTGTCCCGCAAGATTCTCAACTGATAATATGGCGCACCACGGGGGTGAACTATGAAAAAGATGATAATGATAGGGCTGTGCCTGCTGGGTCTGGTGGGCGTCTTCGGCTGCCAGGCGAGCCTGCCGGAGGGCTGGGAAGATGACCTGGCCAACAGCCTTAAGGAGAGCCTGACCGAGAGTCTCACCGAGAGCCTGACGGAAAGCCTGACCGAGGCACTGGCGGAGACCCCGACGCCGACGCCGACGCCGACACCCACGCCTACGCCTACGCCGACACCCACGTCCCCCCCGACGACGGCGACCTACCCGCGCCGCACCCCCCAGCCCCTGCCGGAGGACGCCCGCCTGATTAGCCTCTTTTTTGACGACTGCTTCGCCAACCAGTACCAGACCGCCCTGCCCGTGCTCCTGGAGCACGAATTCCAGGCCACCTTCGGCGTTATCACCAGCGTCATCGGCACCGGCACCGGCATCTGGAGGTACATGAACGAGGACAAACTCCGGGTGCTGGCCGAGCTGGGCATGGATATCGCCTGCCACTCCCACACCCACCCCAGCCTGGTCGGCCTGACCGACGCCGAGCTTAAGACGGAGATAACCGACTCCAAGGCCATCCTCGAAGGGATGGGTTTTCAGGTCGAGACCATAATTTACCCCTACTACGAGTGGAATGAGCACGTCATCGATTACGCCATCGCGGACGGCTTCACCTGCGGCCGTGGCGGCTGGAACGAGGACCGGTACTACGACCTGACCGACCCTGACCCCCTCCGCAAGTACCACATCTTCTCCTGGCAGATTACCGACCAGAGCCTGGAGACCTTCCGGCAGTACTGCCAGCAGGCCAGCGGGGATACGGTGGTGTCCTTCACCTACCACCTCATCACCGACGACGGCCCGGAGGCCACCTCCACCCCGGTGGAGAACTTCCGCGAGCAGATGACCTATCTGGCCGATGCCGGTTACACCATCGTCCTCCTGCCCGACCTGGTCGCCCTGCAGAACTAGCGCCCCCACCGCCCCGTTGACAGGCCGTGGCCGCCCCCCTACAATGGCAGGGGAGGGCCGGGCGCGCATTCTCCGCTAAATACGTTTTGGCGTAAAAGAGCAATTGCGCAACTGCGGAAGGATGCCGGCGGCCACGAAGCCATGAAATACGCCATCCTCATCATCGACGGGGCCGCCGGTTTACCCCTGCCGGAACGCGGCGGCCAGACCTGCCTGGAGCTGGCGGCCACCCCCCAGCTGGACGCCCTGGCCGGGGCGGGCTACCTGGGTCTGGCGCGCACCGTCCCCCGGGGCATGGAGCCCTCCAGTGCCTGCGCCTGCATGTCCGTTCTCGGCTACGACCCCCGGATTTATTACCAAGGCCGCGCCGCCATCGAGGCGCGCAGCCTGGGCATCCCCATCGGGCCGGACGAGGCCGTTTTCCGCTGCAACCTGGTCACCATCGCCGACGGTAAGATGGCCGACTACTCCGGCGGCCACATCCCCACCGACGAGGCCCGCCCGATTATCCAGACCCTCAACGAGGAACTCGGCGGGGAGGACGTAGTCTTCTACCCCGGCGTCAGCTACCGGCACATCCTCAAGCTCAAGGGGCACATGGCGACACTGAAGGCCGTCTGCACCCCGCCCCACGATATCCCCGGCCAGAAAGTCGAAAAGTATCTGCCGCAGGGCGCGGGGAGTAAGTTTCTCCGCGACCTCATGGCGCGCTCCCAGGACGCCCTGAGCGGCCACCAAATCAATCAGGCGCGGCTGGCCCGCGGTGATAAGCCGGTTACCCATATCTGGCTTTTCTGGGGCAGCGGGCGCGTCCCGGAGATGCCCCCGTTCTCGGAAGCATACGGGCTCAAGGCCGCCCTGACCTCCGGCGTCGACCTGCTCAAAGGGCTGGCGATGATGGCCGGTATGGCGGTACTGGACATCAAGGGCGTCACCGACGGGCCCGACAGCGACCACGCTGCCCAGGCCGAGGGGGCGCTCAAGTCGCTGGAGAAGCACGACCTGGTGGTCATCCACATCGAGGCGCCCGACGAGGCCGCCCACGGCGGGGACGCCGCCGCCAAGATTGCCGCCATCGAGCGCATCGACGAGGAAGTTGTGGCCCGGCTGCGCCGGTGGCGCGGCGATGACCTGCGCCTCTTGATTATGCCCGACCACCCCACCCCGATAGCCCAACGCACCCACACCGCCGACCCGGTACCCTTCCTCATCTGGGGTAAGGGGGTAAACCCCAGCGGCGCCGACCGCTTCACCGAGGCCGAGGCCGCCAAGACTGGTGCTATAATAGAAGAAGGGTATAAGATTATGGGGAGGTTCTTGGGGAAGTAAGAAACCTACCCCCCCGGGCTAAGCCGCGGATGATACTGGGTGGCCTGGGTGGGAATAGATAATCTCGATGGGGCGGGGTGGAGGCTAAAAAAGACGCACAAATGCAAGTGAGCAATTGCGCAATTGAGCAAATACGGAGAATACCATAGATGGCCTTAATCGTGCAGAAATACGGCGGCTCCTCGGTGGCCGACGCCGCCAAGATTAAAAACGTCGCCCGCCGCATCGTCCGGGCCAGAGAGGCCGGTAACGAGGTCGTCGTCGTCGTCTCGGCCATGGGCGAGACTACCGACGACTTAGTCAAGCTCGCCTACCAGATAAACCCCGCCCCGGACATGCGTGAGCTGGACGTGCTCCTCTCCACCGGCGAGGTCGTCTCGGCCACCCTGCTGGCGATGGCCCTGCACGGCATGGGCCACCCCGCCATCAGCCTCAGTGGCGCCCAGGCCGGCATCACCACCGACACCGCCTACAGCCAGGCGCGCATCACCAATATCGAGCCGAAAAGGGTCCTGCGGGAGCTGGAACGGGGCAACATCGTCATCGTGGCCGGTTTCCAGGGCATCAACGCCGACATGGACATCACCACTCTGGGGCGGGGTGGCTCGGACACCACCGCCGTGGCCCTGGCGGCGGCCCTCCAGGCAGTGCGCTGCGAGCGCTATACCGATGTCGATGGCATCTACACCACCGACCCGCGCCTTTACCCCCAGGCACGCAAGCTCAAGGACATCAGCTACGAGGAGATGCTGGAGATGGTCACCTACGGCTTTCGGGCCATCCACCCCCGCGCCGTGGAGCTGGGCGAGCTCTTCGACGTGCCCATCCTGGTGGCCTCCAGCTTCAACGATAACCCCGGGACGCTAATTCACAAAGAGGTGTCTATGGAAGTACACAGTAAAGTGAGGGGCATCGCCCACGACCTCGATGTTGCCAAGATAACCGTGGTGGGCGTGCCGGACCGGCCGGGCATCGCCGCCGCCATCTTCGTGCCGCTGGCCGAGGCCGGTATCAGCGTCGATACCATCGTGCAGAACGCCTCCATCGAGAACATCACCGACCTCACCTTCACCGTTTCCCAGGGGCAGCTTGAGGCGGCCATGAAGGTGGTGCGCCCCCTGGCCAAAGGCATCGGGGCGCGCGAATGCCGCGCCGACGCGGGCCTGGGCAAGGTGAGCATCATCGGTACCGGCATGCAGAACACGCCGGGCTACGCGGCGCGCCTGTTCCGCACCCTGAGCGAGGCGGGCATCAACATCCAGCTCATCGCCACCTCGGAAATCAGGATAACCTGCATCATCGCGGCGGATAAGGTCAAGGCAGCCGTGGGCGCGCTGCACCGCGCCTTCGAGCTGGAAGAAGACTAGAGTATCGGGTGGGGGGACTAGGGGTGGTCGCCTATTCTACGTTGACGACCTCTTTCACCTCGGGGATTTCCTGCTTTAATATCCGTTCGATGCCGTTCTTCAGGGTGAGGGTGGACATGGGACATCCGGCGCAGGCGCCGACGAGCTTGACCTTGACGGTGCCGTCGTCAACGCCGATGAGTTCCACGTCGCCGCCATCCCTGACCAGAACCGGCCGTACCTTGGCGAGTACCTCGGCCACTTTTTCTTGCATTTTAACCGGCCCTCCTTTAAAATTTTAATGGGCCTATTTAAATTCTAGCCATCGTCAGGCCAGTTTGTCAAACCGGGCAAAATTCGTGTCCCTAAACCCTTGTATGGCGTGTAGCGCTGGTGTAGAATATAATACTTAAAAAGCATTTAAAGGTAGTTGCGTTAGCTTATATGTAGTTCCGGGGAGTTTGATGACGCGCGAAGATGAAAGACTACTAAGACTCAAACAACAGCGCAGCAAAGAGGCCATCGACCTGGCCATGCAGGCCCGGTGGCAGGAGGCGGTTGAGGTCAATCAGGAGATAATCGCCAGCTTTCCCCAGGACGTGGACGCCTATAACCGCCTGGGGCGGGCCAGCATGGAGCTGGGGAAATATAACCAGGCCCGGGAGGCCTACCAGCAGGCCGTGGCCCTCGACCCCTATAACGCCATCGCCAACCGCAACCTGCGCCGCCTTAATGATTTGACCGAAGGGGACACCGCCGAGGTCGAGACCGACAAGGTCGAGCCGCACCAGTTCATCGAGGAAATCGGCAAGGCCGGGGTGATTACCCTCTACGACCTGGCCCCCAAGGAGAACCGCGCCCGCATGGTGGCCGGCGACAAGGTGAATTTAAAGGTGGGAGGCTCCGTATTGAACGTCGTCAACAGCCGCGGCGAGTACATGGGTAAGGTTGACCCCAAGTACGCCCCGCGGCTCATCCGGCTCATCCTGGGGGGCAACCAGTACACCGCCTCGGTCATCAAGTCCACCATGGACCTGATGACCATTATCGTCCGCGAGACCTACCAGCACCCCTCTCAGGCCGGCAAGCTGTCTTTCCCGCCGCGCGGGCTGGAGGAGTACCGCCCCTACGTGGGCGATAAGCTCCTTAAGGTAGAGGCCGACGAGGACGAAGAAGATTCCGGTTATACCATCATCGGCGGCGACGGCGTCGAGGTCTTCGCCGACGAGACCGAGGGCGGGGACGACGAGGACAGCGAGGACGAATAGGAGGCAGGCATGGTTCAGGAGTTGAAGCAGCCGATACCGCGCAACATCGACGAGGAGATGCGGAGCTCCTACCTCGATTACGCCATGAGCGTCATCGTATCCCGCGCCCTGCCGGACGTGCGCGACGGCCTCAAGCCGGTGCACCGGCGCATCCTCTACGCCATGAACGACATGAACCTGCGCCCCACCGGCCCCCACCGCAAGAGCGCCCGCATCGTCGGGGAGGTGCTGGGTAAATATCACCCCCACGGCGACGCCTCGGTCTACGACGCCATGGTGCGCATGGCCCAGGACTTCTCGATGCGCTACCCCCTCGTCGCCGGGCAGGGCAACTTCGGCTCGGTGGATAACGACCCCCCCGCCGCCATGCGTTATACCGAGGCCCGCCTGGCTAAAATCGCCGAGGAGATGCTCGTCGATATCGAAAAAGAGACCGTCGACTTCATGCCCAACTTCGACGACTCGCTCCAGGAGCCCCGCGTCCTGCCCACCAAGCTGCCCAACCTGCTCTTAAACGGCAGCGCCGGTATCGCCGTGGGCATGGCCACCAATATCCCCCCGCACAATCTCGGCGAGGTCTGCGACGCCATCGCCTTTCTCATCGAGAACCCCAAGGCCTCCCTCGAAGAGCTGACCCAGTTCGTCAAGGGGCCCGATTTCCCCACCGCCGGCATCATCCAGGGGCGCGAGGGCATCCGCAACGCCTACGCCACCGGCCACGGCAAGCTGGTGGTGCGCGCCAAGGCCCACGTCACCAACGCCAGCGCCGGGGGGCGCAGCCAGATAATCGTCAACGAGCTGCCCTACCAGACCAACAAGGCCGCCCTGGTGGAGACCATCGCCGACCTGGTCCGGAACAAGAAAATCGAGGGCATCGCCGACCTGCGCGACGAGTCCGACCGCCAGGGCATGCGCATCGTCATCGAGGTCAAGCGCGAGGCCCAGGCGCAGAAGGTGCTCAACAACCTCTACAAGCACACCGCCATGCAGTCCTCCTTCTTCGTCAACATGCTGGCCCTGGTGGACGGCCAGCCCCGCGTCATCTCCCTGCGGGAGGCGCTGCAGGCCTTCATAGATTTCCGCCACCAGGTCATCACGCGGCGCTCCCGCTACGACCTCAAGCAGGCCAGGGCGCGGGCGCATATTTTAGAGGGGCTGCGCATCGCCCTGGACGCCATCGACGCCGTCATCAAGACCATCCGCGAGTCGGAGACGGCCGAGACCGCCCGCAAGAATTTAATGAGCCGCTTCGGCCTCACCCAGCTTCAGGCGCAGGCCATCCTGGACATGCAGCTGCGGCGGCTGGCCAACCTGGAGCGGCAGAAGATACAGGACGAGTACGCCGAGCTGCTCAAGACCATCGCCTACCTGGAAGACCTGCTGGCCAACCCCCGGCGCATCATGATGGTGATTAAAGAAGAAACGGCCCAGCTCAAGGACAAGTACGGCGACGAGCGCCGCACCGCCATCATGGAGCAGGGGCTGCTGGAGTTCACCGAGGAAGACCTCATCCCCCACGAGCGCGTCGCCGTCACCTTAAGCTCGCGTGGCTTCATCAAGCGGATTCCGTCCCGCAACTACACCCCGCAGCACCGCGGCGGCAAGGGCATCATCGGGCAGGTAACCCGCGAGGAGGACGCCGTGATGCTGCTCGTCGTCGCCGATACCCACGACGACCTCTTTTTCTTCACCGACCGGGGCAAGGTCTTCTACCTCAAGGCCCACGAGATACCCGCCGGCTCGCGCACCGCCAAGGGGCTGGCGGTCATCAACCTGCTCTCCATCACCGAGGGTGAGCGGGTCACCTCGATGGCGGCCACCACCGGCCTCCCCGCGGACGCCTACATGGTCATGGCCACCCGCCTGGGGGAGATTAAAAAGACCTCGCTGGACAAGTTCGCCCAGGTGCGCTCCAGCGGGCTCATCGCCTTTGACCTGGAGCCCGGCGACGAGCTGGTCTCGGTCTGCATGGCCCACGATAACGAGGATGTCATCATGGTCACCAGCCAGGGGCAGTCGATACGCTTTCGCGTCGGCACCCTGCGGGCCGCCTCGCGCACCTCCGGCGGCGTGCGCGGCGTGCGCCTGGCCAAGGGCGATAGCGTCGTCAGCATCGATACCGTCATCAAGGGCGGCCACCTGCTGGTGGTCACCGAGGGCGGCTACGGCAAGCTCACCTCGCTGGACGAATACCCCCGGCAGCACCGCGGTGGCAGCGGCGTGAGGACGTTCAAGATTGTCGGTAAGACCGGCGACGTGGTCGCCGCCCGGGTGGTCAAGCTCTCCGAGGAAATCATGCTCATCTCCGCCGAGGGCATGGTGACCCGCACGCCGGTCAAGGAGAAAGACCCGCGGAAGGGCATCACCACCCAGGGGCGCAGCACCCAGGGCGTGCGCGTCATGAGCCTGGAAGAGGGCGACCGGCTGGTGGCCATCACCGCCTTTGAGCAGTAAGAAGAGGTCTTTTCCGCCCCGTTTTCCGGCTTTTCACGCCTGAAATTGGCGCAGGTACGTATTTGCGCAATTGCGGTGGTGCGTAGAATCATTAGTGTGGAGGCGTTTCCTCCCCGCCCCCTTCCTTTTCTCCCCCAGCCCTACCCCCGTTTTTTCTTTCCCACCCAGGCCCGCCCCCGGCAGGTCGGCCTTTACTTCCTTAGTTTTCTACCCTACCACCCTTAACAGACAGGTGGGGTGGTGGAGGACCCTAAGAGTGGCAGCGGACGCTGCAGGGCGGGTTGGGTGGGACAGAACAATCTCTGGGGGTGGGGATAAAGGGCGGGGCTAGCCAACCTCCTTATAAACGGAGTAAGTGAGTTATCGCGCCCTGTCCCGGCAGGCCTCGGCATCCTCCAGCCCGCAGGCATTACAGGCGCCCGTCCGGCAGTCAGGCGTGGCCAGCCCCTCAGCGGCCCGCCTTAGCTCGTCCTGGAGGAAGGCGACACGTACCCCGTTATCAATGTGCGACCACGGCAGAAACTCATCCTGGGGCCGCTCACGGCGGGCGTAGAAGTCCGGCGTGAGCCCTGCGGCGGCGAAGGCGTCCTGCCATATTTTAAAGTTGAAATGCTCCGTCCAGGCATCAAAGCGGCTGCCCGCCTCCCAGGCACGCCGGATGACCTGGCCCAGCCGCCGGTCGCCCCGCGAGAGGCAGGCCTCGAGCAGGCTCGTTGCCGTGTCCTGCCAGGAGAGCCGGGTGCCCTTGCGGGAGAGGCCCCGCTGCAGCACCTCGTGTTTGGCGGTAAGCGAGGCCGCGTCTTCCTGGGCGCTCCACTGGAAGGGGGTGTGGGGCTTGGGGACGAAGGTGGCCACGCTGATGCGGAGCATCGGCC
>DAOULO010000082.1:0-3633 GCA_034420195.1 Dehalococcoidales bacterium | reverse complement strand
CGATAAGGCCGCCCTGGCCGGTCTGGAAAACGAGGGCAGCCTCCTGGCCACGGTATCGCAGCAGGCGCTGGATAACCTGCAGGCCCTGCGCGACGCCCTGGACAGCGCCCCGGAATCGGCCCGGGAGGCCCTGCTGGCGGCCATCGCGGTGGCCGACGCCGGCTACCTGCAGGTCATCACCAACCTGGAATAGCCCGCCCGGACTATCTCCCACCCCACCTTTCGTTCAGCCCGTTCAGCCGAAGTGACTACTAACCCGACAGCGTTTAGGGCGTTATACATAGCAGGAAACCCCAATACAAGGAGGCAAAAATGAAGCGAACATGGTTGGCAGTGGCGGGGGTAGTGGTCTTGCTGGCGGTGGTGGTGGGCCTGGTCGGTTGCAGCGGGTCCGGCGTCAGCGGCACGCTGGAGCTATCCGGCAACCTCAATAACCAGCAGGAAGGCATCTGGGTGAGCGGCACCGGCAAGGTCTACGCCACCCCCGACGTGGCTATCCTCAGTCTGGGCATCGAGTCCCAGGAGGCGAGCGTCGCCACGGCCCAGGCGAACGCCGCCGCGGCGATGGCCGATGTCATGCAGGCCCTAGAAGACCAGGGCATCGCCCAGGAGGACATCCAGACCCAGTACTTCAGTATCCGCGAGGTAACCCAGCCGGAGCCTGTCTACGGCGGCACCAGCAAAGAGACCGTCGTCGGCTACGTGGTGACCAACACCGTCTCCGTCAAGGTCAGGGAGGTGACCCAGGCCGGGGCCGTCATTGATGCCGTCGTCGTCGCCGGCGGCGACCTCACCCGCATCAACAGCATCACCTTCACCGTTGATGACCCGACCCCCTACTACACCGAGGCCCGGGGACAGGCGGTAACCTACGCCCAGACCAAGGCCGAGCAGATGGCCAGTCTGACCGATGTCGAGCTGGGCGAAGTGACTTACGTCTCCGAGAGCAGCTCCTACGGCAGCCCCAACTACTATCGTGGCGATGCCGCCGTCGCCGAGGCAATGACGGTGCCCACCCCCATCAGCGCCGGGACGCTGGAGATAACCGCCACCGTCCAGATGGCCTACAGCATAAAATAACGATAAACGAATAGAAAAATAAGGCCAGAAAAAGGGGGCTTCCGACGGAGGCCCCCTTCTCTTTTCAGGTCAGGCTATCTAGGTCTGGCGGTAGCGCTCCCACTCGCTGTAGAGGCAGCCGCAGTACTGCTGCCGGTAGAGGTCGAGGGGCTTGGTGAGGCGGCGGCTGTCGGAGTAGCGCTTGCGGAGGTCAGTATAAAGAAAGGCGACGCCACTATCGGCGGCGACCTTCTCGCCGGTCTCTTTCAGAATCTCATGCTGCTGGTGCGGGCTGATGAGCAGCGTCGTCGTGAAGGCGTCGTAGCCGCCTGCTTTCGCCGCCGCGGCCGTCCTTTCCAGCCGCAGCCTGAAGCAGTGCCCGCAGCGCCCGGCCTCGTGTCCGGCCACCCGCCGGAAGTACTCAGGCATATCATAGCCGGGCTCGATTATCAGGGGCAAAGCCATCTCCTGCGCCAGCCGCTGCATGGCCTCAAGGCGGCTCTGGTGCTCGCTGAAGGGGTGGATATTAGGGTTGTACCAGTAGGCGGTCACATCATAGCCCTCAGCGCGGAAGTGCTCCGCGGTGTAGGCGGCGCAGTGGGCGCAGCAGACGTGAATTAAGACCTTCTTCACTCTTGGCCACCGAGCTTGCGGCTGTAGCTGTAATAGCCGATAAGATATATTACCAGCAGCCCGGCGGCGGTGTAAACCAGGGTGAGCCCCACCGGCTCCAAATTGGGGTAGTCGCCGTAGCCCAGGGCCAGCAGCGTCGCCCCGAGCAGGGCCATGGCCAGGACGCCCACCTGGAAGGCCATCCGGGCGGCCCGGTTGGCGATGTTATAGGTGCGCTCGTCGACGACTACCTCGCGCACGCCGCGCCGGACGATGAGCAGCAGCGCCACCGCCACCACGGCTGCCGGTACCGGCACCCAGGCGTAGCCCGCCGGCACCGACCAGCCCACCAGCGCCGCCAAGATGATTACCACCAGCGCCTTCCACCACCGGTATGTTTGGTATTTCATGGTATGCCTCCTACTCCTCGTACTGAAAAACGTCCTCCAGCGTCACGCCGAAGGTACGGGCGATTTTAAAGGCCAGCTCGATGGACGGCACGTACTTGCCCTGCTCCAGGGCGATGATGGTCTGCCGCGTGCAGCCGGCGCGGGCGGCCAGCTCCTCCTGGGTCATCTCGCCCCGCTCGAAGCGCAGCCGCCGGATGCGGTTGGTGATTTTAGCCCTCGGCATGGTTCACCTTCCGCCCGTAGAGCAGCAGGGCCACCGCCGCCTGCGTGATAAGCAGCGTTACCCCGCCGACAATGACGATGAAGAGGGGAAAATACACCGGGATGACCTCGCGGCCGCCGTTCATGTAATAGATGGCCAGCGCCAGCAGCAAAGCGGCGACGACGGTGTAAGAAGTCCCCGTCGCCCAGAGGGAGGCCCGACGGAAGATGGCGCGGTCGCGCTCGTCGGTAACGGCCCCGGTAGCGCTTTTGATAAAAACGGCGATGACGTTCGTGACGACCAGCCCGGCGAAGGCGGCGGCGCAGAGCCAGTAGAAGGTCATCTTCATGGCCTCGTCCCGCCAGTAAAATATCGTCCCCTCCACGGCGAAAAGTACCACCCAGCCGATGACCAGCGCCCCGAAGAGCCCCAGCTGTATCCAGGCCGTCTTCTGACTGATTGACATGACAATACCTCCTTGGCCACCCCCGACCGACTAGCGGTTCATTCTCCAGTAGCCGATGAGGATACCCAGCGACTGCGCCAGCGCGCTGACGATGAGCACCGACATGAACATGACGTACATATAGACCGCGGGTATCAGGTGGGTGTCGTGGTAGACCTCGGTGAGGGCGATAACCCAAGCCACCAGGGTGAAGACCACCGCCAGCCACTGCACGCGCGGGGCGCGCTCGAATATCAGCCGGTCACGCTCGTCCACCAGGCCGGGCTTGCCCAGGGCCAGCTTGACGAAGATGAGATTGGCGACGAGACACGCTATCCAGAGTACGTCGACGATGATGCGGAAATTCTGGTCTTCATCAAAGGTCGCGATACCGCCCATGAGGATAAAGACCAGCGCGAAGGCGACAGCGAAAACCAGCCCCACCCCCAGCCCCCACCAGGCCCTCTTCTGCAGTGGTGCCATAGGCTTACCTCCCGTCATGAGTAATCTCTACAGGACATATTGTAATGCTTAACAGACTATTTGTCAAGTATATTTGACATCAAAGCAGAAAATTTTTTGGCTATTTCCCGGCCGGATACTCACTCCGGAGGACGCCGTAGAGCTCCAGGTCCTCGAACTTGCCCCATTTGTTAAACGCCTCTCTCTCCGTCCCCTCGTGTCTCATGCCCGCCTTTTGCATGACGCGCCCGGAGGCCGGATTGCTGCCGAAATGCCGGGCGAAAATGCGGTGCAAGCCCATCGTCTCGAAACCATATTTGAGGACGGCCCGGGCGGCCTCGGTACAGTAGCCCTGGTTCCAGTATGGCTTACCAATCCAGTAGCCTATTTCGGCCCGGTCATGCATTCTGTTTATCATTAGGTCGATGGCCCCGATGAGATGC
>DAOULO010000081.1:0-14996 GCA_034420195.1 Dehalococcoidales bacterium | reverse complement strand
TAAGAGAGGAAGCCCTCCGGCAGCTGGCGTACCCAGTTGGGCCACAGCCACAGATAGTGGCTCGTCTCGTGTAGCTGGTTGATGGGCCGCCGCGGCTCGGTGGCGTAGAGGAGGGCGTTGGTGGGGATGAGGCGGGGGTCATAGTCGCGGGTCTCGCCGGCGCGGGTGACGACGGAGATATAGGCCAGCGCCTCCGCCTTTTTACCCAGGCTGGCGGCGGCGGGGAGGATACCCCGGGCCAGCACGTCGCCGAGACCCTCGCGATAAGCGATTTTCCGGGTCAGTGCCTCGATGAGCTCGGCGCTCCCCAGCCGAGACAGGGGTAGCCCGGCGGTCTTTTCGCTGATGATGCCTTCCCGGTGGCAGAGGGCGAGCCAGTCAATCATCGGCTGCATGATGGTGGTGTCCAGCCCGTAGGTATCGCAGAGTCGCGCCGCCAGCAGCGTCACCGCATCGGCATCACCGCCGTAGCTTACGGCGGCCCCGCGGTAGACGTGCAGCGCCTGGCAGAAGGCCTTGAGGCGCCGCCCGTTATGCGTGTAGGCCCGGCGGAAGCAGCCGGTGGCGCAGCCGTAGCAGGGGCGGGGCCGGGTCAGGCCGGGCAACTCGTCCAGCCAGCCCTGCCAGGTGTCCTTACGCAGCCGGATAATTTCGGCGGCCAGCTCGGCCAGCCGGGCCGGGTCGGCGGCCACCGGTTTTTTATTCCCGGCCACGGCGATGGCCTTGAGGTTCTTCGACCCCATGACGGCCCCCAGGCCGCTGGCGCCGGAGGCGCCGTCGTCGGTAAGCATGGTGGCGAAAGTGACCAGGTTTTCGGCGGCGGCCCCGATGGTGAGCACGCTCGTCGTCTGCCCCAGCTCGGCGCGGAGGCTATCGGCGGCCGCGAAGGTAGACTGGCCCCAGAGCGCGGCGGCGTCCCGGATGGCCACTTTATCCTCGTCAATGGCGATATAGACCGGCCGCTCGGCCTTCCCCTGCACAACCAGGGCGTCGTAACCGGCGTACTTGAGGCGGGTGCCCCAGCGCTCCCCCAGGTTGGCGTAGGAAAAGACCTCCGGCGCGGCCACGGGCGATTTGCCCCCCACCTGCCAGCGAGAGCCGCCGGCGATGTTGTTAAAGCCGGTGACCGGCCCGGTGGCGTAAATCAGGCAGTTGGCCGGGTCGAAGGCGGGGGCCTCCGGGGGCGCCATTTCCCAGTAGAGCGCCGCGGCCAGGCCCCGCCCGCCCAGGAACCGCTCGGCGTAGCTGGCGGTAGGCAGCCGGGTCACGGCGCCGGAGGATAAGTCTACCTTGAGGATTTGCCCGGCGTAGCCGGATGCTGTCATCGTAACCTCTCCATGATACAAAATGCGGGGCGGCGGCCTCAGTCCGTCCGGTGGCCGGTGAGCGAGACCGCCATGCAGACGTAGGGCTTGGCGATGCTTTTGGTGACGATGGGACAGTGGTAGAGACCGGCCGGGGCCACCAGCACCGTGGGCTTATCAAAAGTATGCTTTTCCTCCTGGCCCGGCGCGCCCACGGATACCTCCACCTCGGCGCCCAGCTCGTCGAGGTGGGCCGGGTCGGAGCCGATGAAGAAAACGGCCTCGTCGTACTGGTGCACGTGGGGCTTGGTGGAGAGGCCGGTGATGCCCGTTTCGTAGGCGCAGGCATAGATAACGTTGAGATTCAGTCCCCCCAGCACCTCGCCCCCGGTGGCGAACAGGGCCCCGCGGGGCGTCTGGTGGAAGGGTATGGTTACCAGGTTTTCGGCGTATTTCTTGGCGGTCATTTCTATTCCTTTAGCTTCTTTCTCAGGTCTTTGAGCAGCTGGTTGACGCGCTTGCGGTGGGCCGGCCCGCCCGGGCCCGGCGCCGGGTTGGGGTTGTAGGCCATCTCCTTGAGGTTTTCCAGCACGGTGGGGAGCACCTGGAAGGGCACCGAGATGATGAAAAGCCCCGGCGGAAAGATATTGAGCGCCTGCATGCCCAGCCCCAGGCCGGTGATGAAGTAGTTCAGCTCGCCGCTGACGACGGGATAGACGTATATCCAGGCGCAGGCCACCACCGGCGTGGCCATGCTGGTGAACGGCCGGCCGGTGGAGTAGTTGACGGAGCGCAGCAGCACCTGCGCCTGCTGGATATCGGCGACCATGATGAGCACGTCCGGGTCGAAGGTGAGCTTGGCCAGCGGCGCGAAGGCCACGTACTGCACCGAGTCCTGGGGCAGGCGGGGCAGGTACTGGTACATGGCGCGGCAGGCGCTGTTTCCCTGGAAGAGCCCCTCGTCCCCGCCGAGCATGCCGGTGACGAGCACCGGCTCCGGCTCCTGCATGCCCAGTATCATCTGCTCCACGCCCACGCAGACCCAGTCCTCCGGCGCTACATAGAAGGCGCCATTCTCCTGCGCCTCCTTGAGCATCTCGCAGAAATTGAGTTCCTTGCTTATCCGGGGGACGCCCTCCGGTTTGGTGGCCAGGAACTTGACGCCCACCGGCGGGCGCTCGAACTTAAATTTTTCCAGTACCGAGTAGTCTCGGGTCTTGGCGCTCATTTTTCCCTCCCGCAATTTTGTCTCAGGACTCTTTGGCCAGCTTACTGACGATGCGGCGGACTTTCTGCTTGTGCCCCGCCGCCCCCAGGTTGAACGACTCCGGCACCCACTCCATCTCCTCCAGGTTGCTGACGATGCCGGGGAGCTTGTCCCAGGGGATGCTGATGAGCATGCGGCCCTCGGGGAAGAGGCGCCGCGATCTCATACCGAAGCCGAGGCCGGTGATGTTGAGGTTGACCTCGCCGGTGAGGTAGGGCTTGAGATAGAGCCAGGAGCAGGCGGCCACCGGCGTGCCTTCGGCCGACCAGTTCTCGCCGGTGGCGTAGCTCTTGGCGCGCAGCAGTATCTCCGCCTGGCTCACCGTGGCCATAATGATGAGCACGTCCGGTGCAAAGTTGAGCTTGTCCAGCGGTGCGAAGGCGACGTACTTCACCGAGTCGCGGGCCAGGCGGGGGAGGTACTGGTAGATACGGCGGTTGGCGCGGGCGTCCTTGAAGGCACCCAGCTCGGGGCCGACGCGACCGCTTTCGAAGACGGCGTCCCCTTCTATCATGCCCAGCAGCAGCGGGCCGATGCAGGTGAAGTCCTCCTGCGTCACGTAGAAGGCCTTACCCTGCTGTGCCTCGGCGAGCATCTCACAGAAATCGAGCACCTTATCCGGACGCTGGAGTCCTTTAGGCTTGGTAGTGGTGAACTTGACGCCGACCGGCGGGCGCTCAAAATCAAACTTTTTGAGTATGGCGAGTTCCTTGGGGACGGGGCTCATGGCAACCTCCTCTGGCGGGCGGCGGTATCTTTAGTTCCAATTATAGTAGCATCGTGATAGATTTGGCAAAAATAACGTAATCTGTGTTATAATTGCAGGGTATAGTTAATTTCAGGCCCACCTTCGGCCGCTAATCTTTAAGCGGCCGTAAGCCCCTCCGCCGGATACTCCCCGCATTATCTCACGCTGGTATTTTAGATGCATTTTACCCCCCGCTGTCCGGTACCCGCCGGAAGAAAGGAGCCAACCATGACAGAGGCCAAAAGCGGCAATACCGTCAAAGTCCACTACACGGGCAAGCTTACCGACGGCACGGTCTTCGATACGTCCGCCGAGAGGGAGCCGCTGGAGTTTAAAATCGGCCAGGGGCAGCTCATCGCCGACTTCGAGCAGGCCGTCATCGGCATGGAGCCGGGCGAGTCCAAGACGGTGATGATACCCTCCGCGGACGCCTACGGCCCCCGCCACGACGAGATGGTGCTCGAAGTAGCCCGCCAGGACATGCCGGAAGGGCTCGACCCCAAGGTAGACCAGCGGCTGCAGGTGCGCCGCGATAACGGTGAAACCTTCGTGGTTACGGTTACGGCCGTCTCCGCGGAAAGCGTTACCCTGGACGCCAACCACCCCCTGGCAGGGAAAGACCTCACCTTTGATATCCAGCTCATGGAGATTGTCTGAGGCGTTGCGCCCTCACCCGGTTTCGCCTATAATATTACGTGTATCAGGCTGGACGGGAGGCGGGATGCAGATAAATGTCTCTCAGCTGCTTCAGGAGCCCGTCGGGGCGGTCCGAGACTACGAAGTCAACGAGGCGGCTGATATTACCGGCGACGGTCAACAGAATAATATCCGGGGGGAGTGCCGCCTGCTGCGCACCCCGCGCAGCGTCCTGGTGAAGTGCGCGCTGAACACGGAAGTGGAGCTGGGCTGCAGCCGTTGCCTGGGCCGCTTCGGCCACCCCCTGAAGATAAAATTCGAGGAGGAGTATTTCCCCACCGTAGATATCGGGAGCGGCGCGCCGCTGCCGCCGCCGGAGGAGGCCAGTAACTTCACCATTGATGAGCACCATACCCTCGATACCAACGAGGCGGTGCGCCAGTACGCCCTGCTGGCCGTCCCCATGAAGCCCCTCTGCCGCCCGGACTGCGCCGGCCTGTGCCCGCGCTGCGGGCAGAACCTCAACCTGGGGCCCTGCAACTGCCCGGCGGCGGATATCGTCCCGCGCTGGTCGGCCCTGCCCAATATAGACCGCGCCGCCAGAAAATAAAAGAGAGAACGGAGTAACCTATGGGAGCCCTGCCGAAAAGAAAAAAGAGCAAATCGCGCGCCGGTAACCGTCTGAGCCACCGTGCCCTGAAACCGCCGGCGCTGGATATCTGCCCGCAATGCCACAGCCGCAAGCTGCCGCACCACGCCTGCCCCACCTGCGGGACCTATAACGGCCACGAGGCCATCCAGATTAAGGAGCGCAAGAAGCCGGCCGAGTAATCTCCCCACATTAAGCGACACTTCCCCACCCCTGGTGGCACCATCAAGGCGGGGAAGTCCTGCTTTAAGCCAAAACGCCTTTTGAGGAGGGAAAGCAACCGAGATGACGAAATGTGCCTGGGTCTTCCCCGGACAGGGTTCGCAAGTGGTGGGAATGGGGCGCGACCTCTACGACAACGTACCCGCCGCCCGGGCCGCCATCGACACGGCCGACCAGGCGCTGGGGCTGCCCCTTTCTCACCTCTTCTTTAACGGGCCGGAGGACGACCTTCGCCAGACCATCAACGCCCAGCCGTCGCTGGTGGCGGTGGCCTACGCCTGCCTGGCGGCGGCGCGGGAACTCAATGGCGCCAGCCTTCCCCAGCCGGCCTTTCTGGCCGGGCACAGTCTCGGTGAGTACACGGCGCTGGCGGTGGCCGACGTCATCGATTTTCTCACGGCGGTCAAGCTGGCCCGCGAGCGCGGCCGCCTCATGCACGAGGCGGGGCAAAAGCGGGCCGGGGCCATGGCCGCCGTTCTGGGGCTGGAGGAAGCCAAGCTGGCCGGAATCTGTAAAGAGACCGATACCGTCATGGCCAATATCAACTGCCCGGGGCAAATCGTCATCAGCGGCGCCGCCGCTAGTATCGCCAAAGCCATGGAGATGGCCACTGCCGCCGGGGCCAGCCGCGTGGTGGCGCTGCAGGTGAGCGGGGCCTTCCACTCACCCCTGATGGAGCCGGCCGTGGCGGGCATGAAGCAGTACCTGGACGCGACCGAATTCAAGACACCGGCCATCCCCGTCATTGGCAACGTCACCGGCCGCCCGCTGGCCGACGGGGCCGCTGTCAAGAAGGAGCTTATCGACCAGCTCACCAGCCCCGTCCAGTGGCAGCGCACCATCGAGTATATGCTGGACAACGGCGTGACCACCTTCATCGAAATCGGGCCGGGCCGGGTGCTCACCGGGCTCATCCGGCGCATTAATAAAGAAGCCACGACGGTTAATATTGGAGATTTGGCGGCGGTGAGGAATCTGGGTAACCCTTCACCGGGCTAAGCTGAGGATGATACAGGGTGGCCTAGTGGGGTATAATCTACGGGCTAAGCGGCGGATGCTGCGAGGGTGGTTTACCCGCCGAAGCCTTGGCGCAGGCGAGGCAGGGTGGGAATAGATAACACAGACCAGGGTGGGGACGTTGGGGAAATAAATACCGAGGGGGCAAGAGATGAACCTCACGGATAAGGTAGCCATCGTCACCGGCAGCGGCCGGGGCATCGGGCGGGCCATCGCCCTCAAGCTGGCCGGGGCCGGGGCCGATATCGTCGTCAACGACATTAACGAAGCGTCAATGGCGGAGGTCGTCGCCGAAGTTAAGTCCCTGGGCAGGGAGGCCCTGGCCGTCCCCGCCGACGTCAGTTCTGCCGCCGATGTCACCCGCCTGGTGGATACGACCGTGGAAAATTTCAAGCGCATCGATATTTTAGTCAACAACGCCGGCGTCACCCGCGACCAGCTGGTGATGCGCATGAGCGACGAGGACTGGGACACCGTCCTCGCCATCGACCTCAAGAGCGCCTTCCTCTGCACGCGGGCGGTGCTGCGCCCCATGCTGCGGCAGCGCTGGGGGAGAATCGTCAGCCTGGCCAGCGTGGTGGGCATCATCGGCAACGCCGGGCAGGCCAACTACGCCGCCGCCAAGGCCGGTATCATCGCCTTTACCCGCTCCGTGGCTAAGGAAGTCGCCTCGCGGGGCATCACCGTCAACGCCGTCGCCCCCGGCTATATCGCCACTGCCATGACCCAGGCCCTGGACGAGAAACAGACCGCCGAGCTGCTCAAGCTCGTACCTATTGGCGCGCCGGGCACCCCGGAGGACGTGGCCGAGGCGGTGGCCTTTCTGGCCTCGGAGGAGGCGCGCTATATCACCGGGCAGGTGCTCAATATTGATGGTGGCATGGCCATTTAGCTTCTGAGTAATTTTCTTTCCGCCCCGCCGCCCCAGCGGGGTTATCTATTCCCACCCTGGCCGCCCTCGGCACATCCTCGGCTTAGCCCGTAGTTTTCCACCCCTTTACCCCCGATAATGGAGAATAAAGTATGCCCCCCATACCATTAGGGGGGAGGCTATACCCACGGGGGATAAAGGGTGGGGTAAGTCTACGGACAATGAGGCTGACGCCCCGGAGCGGGCTGGGCGGGAAAACTATACCGGGGGTGGAGTTGAGGGGTGGGAAAGAAAATCACCGGGCGGGGTGAAAAGGGGCGTCTAAGAGGGGCGAAGCCCCTCTTTTTTGTTTCCCGGCACCTCGATGTTATTCCCGTAGCGGCGGATGCGCCATTCCCGCAGGCAGTGCAGCACCTCGCCGTCGGTGATGTCGTGCCAGTAGCGGTAGTAATCGGCCACGTAGAAGACCGGCTGGTGTCCCACGGCGCAGGTGACCACCTTATCGGCTACCGACTTGATTTCCCGTACCACGCCTTCCGGCCCCACCGGCACGGCGGCGATAATGGCCTGCGGCTGGCGGTGGCGTAAGGATTCAATGGCCGCCCGCATCGTGTAGCCCGAGGCCAGCCCGTCGTCGATGACGATGACTGTCCGCCCGGTGATGACCAGGGGCGGCCTCTTCCCGTGATAGAGCAAGCTACGCTGGCGGATATCCGCCCGCACCTGGCTGACCTGATAGTTAATCTGCGCCTGGTCCAGCCCGGCCTGCCGGACGGCCGCTTCGTTGAGGATGATGGTGCCGTCGTCGGTGACGGAGCCGAAGCCGCCCTCTGGGCTGAGGGGCAGGGGTATCTTGCGCGAGATGACCAGGTCGAGGTCGGCCTCCAGGGCCAGGGCCACGCTGAGGGCCACGGCCACGCCGCCGTTGGGGATGCCCAGGCAGATGACGTTCTGGCCGGCGTACCCTGTCAGTTTGGCGGCGAGCTTGCGCCCGGCGTCGTAGCGGTTCTCGAAGATGGGCGCGGCGGCCCGGTGGCGCATAAAAACTCCTCTTACCGCCCGTGGCGGTACTATTCTAGCAGCTTGAATTCGTTGACGTCCACCAGCCCCCGGTCGGTGAGGCGCAGCTCCGGGATGACCGGCAGCGCCAGAAAAGACAGGGCGGCGAAGGGGGCGGGCAGGGTGGCGCCCAGGTCCCGGGCGGCCCGCTCCAGTGTTTCCTGGGCGGCCACCACCGGCTCCAGCGGCTCGGTGGCGAGCAGACCGGCGATGGGCGTGGCCAGGCTGGCGATAATCTTACCATCCGCGGCGAGGGCCTGACCCCCCTGAAGGCGCTCGATTTCCTTGACGGCGGCAAAGATGTCCTCATCGCTGGCGCCGACGGCGACGATATTGTGGGAATCGTGGGCGGTGGAGGAGGCCAGCGCGCCTTTCTTGAGGCCGAAGCCGGTCACCAGCCCCAGGCCGATGTTGCCGGTGGCGTGGTGCCGCTCCACCACCACCGCCTTGAGGATATCGCGGCTGATATCGGGCATGACCAGGCCGTCGACGGCCTTGACCTTCATCAGCTTACGGCGGGTGATAATCTGCGCCGGTATGACCTCGATGACCGGGCGGCTCTCCCCGGCGGCCCTGAGCCTCAGGTTCTCGACGGCAAACGGCTTGATGTTGATGGAGCGGATGAGCTTGCCGGGCCGGGGTTGGGGGGTGATAAAGGGCGGCTGGCCCGCTCGGGCCACGGGGCGGCCCCGGTAGTAGGCGGTATCTATCTTGAAATCGTGCAGGCTCCCCAGCACGATGAGGTTGGCGTAGTAGCCGGGGGCGATGCCCCCCAGCCCGGCCAGCCGGAAGCGTACGGCCGGATTGATGGTGGCCAGCTGGATGGCCCGCACTGGCGGTAGCCCCAGGCTGATGGCCTTGCGCACCACGGCATCAATATCGCCGTCGTGGAGGATATCATCGGCGTGGCGGTCGTCAACGACGAGGATGCATCTGGGGTAGGTCTGGTCGGTCACCAGGGGCAGCAGGGTCTCCAGGTTCTTCTCGGTGGAGCCCTCTCTTATCATCACATACATGCCCCGCCGCAGCTTCTCGGCCGCCTCGTCCAGAGCCACCGACTCGTGGTCGGAAGAGATGCCGGCGGCGAGGTAGGCGTTGAGGTCGTGGCCGGAGACACCGGGGGCGTGCCCGTCGACGACACGTTCTCCGGCCGCCGCAATTTTGGCCAGCATGTTGTCATCGCCGGCGATGACACCGGGATAGTTCATCACCTCACCCAGGCCGATACACTCTTTGAACTTAAGAATGCTCTTAATCTCCTCCGGCCCCAAAGTGGCCCCGGCGGTCTCCAGGTGGGTGGCCGGGACGCACGAGGGTGCCATGAGAAAGAGGTCGAAGGGCAGACGGCGGGCGCATTCCAGCACGTAGCGGATGCCCGCCAGTCCCGCCACGTTGGCAATCTCGTGGAGGTCGGTGACGATGGCGGCCGTGCCGTGGGGCACCACCGCCCGGGCGTACTGCCCCACGTCCAGCATCGAGCTTTCCAGATGGACGTGCCCGTTGATGAGGCCGGGGGCCAGGTATTGGCCGCCCAAATCGATAATCTCTTTAGCTTGTGCGTAATCGCCCACGCCGGCCACCCGCTCGCCGCTGAGGGCGACGTTGCCCGCCTCGATTTCGCCGCTGAAGGTGTTGACGATGCGGGCGTTGGCCAGCACCAGGTCGGCGGGGGCATCGCCCCGGGCCACGGCAATCAGCTCGGGCAGGTCGTTCAAAATCACTCCTCCAGGCAGCAGATATCGGGCAGGTTGCGGTACCTGCCGCCGCAGTCCAGCCCGTAGCCCACCACAAACTTGTCCGGCACGGTCAGCCCCAGGTAGTCTATCGTCACCGGCACCTGCCGCCGCGAGGGCTTATCCGTCAGGGCGCAGACCTTGAGCGAGGCCGGCCTTTTCTTCTTGAGGTAGTCCAGCAGAAAGGCCAGCGTCGTGCCGGTATCGATGATGTCCTCCACCACCAGCACGTGGCGACCCCGCACCGGCACGTGCAGCCCCTGCACCACCCTGATCCGCCCCGACGATTTAGTGCCGCGGCCGTAGCTGGCCAGGCGCAGGAACTCCACCTCCAGGGGGAAGTCCAGGCGGCGGACGAGGTCGGCCATAAAGATGAAAGACCCCTGGAGCACACCGAGCAGGACGGGGTTTTTATCGTGGTAGTCGCGGGTGATGGCCGCGGCCAGGCGCGCCACGGCGGCGTCTATCTCCGCCCGGGGGAATATTACCGCCAGCTTGGCCTCGGCATCCATCACTACCTGAGATTATAGCCCCTGAAGGCGGCGGTGTCCACACGGCGGGACGGCCTCAGTCGGCCTCGTCGGGCGGCGCGTCGTCCCCCTGGCGGTATTTCCACTCGGCGTAGGTCTCCACGGCGCGGCTGCCGAAATAGAAAACGATGATTATCCCCATGGCCCAGGTGAAGTGCCCCACGACGGTCCCGGCCAGGGAGCTATCGGCGACATTACCGCGGGGGAAAGCGGCGCCGGCGAGCAGCCCCAGGTAGACCAGCGAGAAGGAGGCGGCGATGGCCTTGCGCATCTCGGCCTTGTTGATACCGGCGTCCCCGGAGAGGCGGTTGGCCATGACGAGGATGCCGACGAAGGTGATGACGCCGACGGCGGCCAGGGCGAAGGCCACCGGGACTTTTTCCACACAAATGCCCAGCGCCAGGGCGGCAATATCCAGCCCGACGACGGCCGCGGCAATCCCGAAGGCGCGCCGCCACTTTTGGGAGAATTCTTCCGGGCTAGGTTGGGCGTTCCCGGCATCGGCCACGGCCAGACCCCTTGAGGTGAATTTGCCACCCCACTCTAGTCCCGTCGGGGGAATCCGTCAATCACTTTTTGTCGCCGCGGGCCCGCCCGGAAACGGGCGTGAAGGTGGCATCGGGTGGGGCTTAGGTCTGCTCCATATCGGCGGCGGCCAGCTTCAGTTTTACCTTGTTGGCGGTGGCCTCGGCGACATCCTCCGGCTGGAAATAGACGGCGCTGATGTTGTCGTCAAGGCGCACCATGAACTTGCGCGGCTCTCCCGACCAGGCATCCTCGATGATGTTGGCGATGGGGCCCAGGGGTTTGTCGTTTTTGTCGAAAACGGGTGTCCCGAAAGTGATGTCTTTAACGTCCATAAGGCCGCGGCTCCAATCGTATCGTCAGATTTAAGGTTTCCCCAATAAGAAGAAGCTGGTTAATCTCCAGCTTCTTCTAAGGACAATCTAACAGTGCCGCGGGGGCTTTGTCAAGGGCGGTGGCTTAGCGCTGCGGCGCGATGATGACCTTGATGGACTTGTCCGCCGTGGCGACGAGCCGGAAGCCCTCCCCCGTCTCCGCCAGGCCGAGGCGGTGGGTTATCATCTCGCCCACCGGCAGCTGGCCTGCCCGGATGAGTTCTAAAGCGGCGGCGTAATCGGCGGGGCTGCCGGCGTAGGAGGTGGTCAGGGTAACATCGGTGCGCCAGAAGGTCTCGTTGATGGCCAGGGGGAAGGTCACGCCGGGGGCGGTTGGCGCGAAGAAGAGGATGGTGCCGCCGCGCTCCACCGAGGCCAGCGCCTGAGCTACCGCGCTCTCCGCCCCGGTAGCAACGATGACCAGGTCGGCCAGGCAGCCGCCATTGACCTCGCGGAGACGCTCCGGCGTATAGTCCCCGGCGGGGAAGACCGCCGCCGCCCCGAAGCGGCGGGCGGCCTCCAGACGGTAGTCGCTGATGTCCACGGCCGTAATGTGCCTCGCCCCGGTGGCCCGCGCCAGCTGGATATGGAGCAAGCCGGAGATGCCCGCCCCGATGACGAGGACATCCTGCCCGGGCGCCAAATGCGCCCGGCGCTGGCCGCGTAGCACGCAGGCCAGCGGCTCGACGAAGGTGGCGTCTTCGTCGGAGACCTCATCGGGCAGGGGGAAGACACCTTTCGCGACGTTGATGGCGGGCAGGCGCAGGTACTCGGCGAAGCCGCCGGGGTCAAAGCTCGTCCGGCGTAGCGTTTCGCAGGCGGTGGGGTGGCCGCTCCGGCAGTAGCGGCAGGTGCCACAGGGGACGTGGTGGGCGGCGGTGATACGGTCGCCGGGTTTGTATTTGGCGACACCTTTGCCGGCTTCAACTATCTCGCCGGCAATCTCATGCCCCAGCACCAGCGGGGCGCGGTCGCGGCGGTACCACGCCATGACGTCGCTGCCGCAGATGCCGCTGGCGACGATTTTCACCAGCAGCTCGCCGGGGCCGATAGCGGGCACGGGCCGCTCTTCCAGGCGCACGTCCTGATTGGAGTACCAGACGGCGACACGCATGCGCCGGGGCGGCTCACTTCTTCTTGGCGGTATCGTAGACCTCCTGGGCCTGCTCCGGCGTGGCCTTATCGTGCACGATGGCGCGGATGGCCCGTATCATGGCCACGGGGTGCTCGTTCTGCCAGATGTTGCGTCCTAGGTTGACGCCGATGGCCCCTTTGGTCATGCCGTCGTGGACGAACTGGAAGACCTCCAGCTCCGACTCCGTCTGGGGGCCGCCGGCCATGACTACCGGCACCGGGCAGCCAGCTACCACCTTCTCGAAATCCTCACACCAGTAGGTCTTGACGATGCGCGCCCCCAGCTCGGCGGCGATGCGGGAGGCCAGCCCCAGGTAGCGGGCGTCGCGCTTGTTCAGCTCGCGGCCCACCGCCGTCACCGCCATGACGGGGATGCCGTACTTTTCTCCCTCATTGACCAGTTTGGCGAGGTTGAGGAGGGACTCCTTTTCGTGGTCGCTGCCGACGAAGATGGAGATGCCCACCGCAGCGGCGTTGAGGCGAACAGCGTCCTCAAAATCGGTGGTGATGCCCTCGTTAGCCAGGTCGGCGCCGACCATGCTGGTGCCGCCGGAGACGCGCAGGATGATGGGCTTGCTCTTCTCCGGGGCGATGGCGGCGCGCAGCACGCCCCGGGTGACGAAAACGGCGTCGGCGTAGGGCAGGATGGGCTTGAGCGTTTCCCCCGGCGCCTCCAGCTTGCGGGTGGGTCCCTGAAAGTAGCCGTGGTCGATGGGCATGAAGAGACAGTGCCCGTCCGGCTGAATGAGCTGCGCCAGGCGGTTGGCCATTCCCCAGTCCATAATCGCCTCCTTGTTTAGCGGGTTACAACACATCTAATTTATGGGATGGAGGCGGCTTTGTCAAACGGGGATGTGCTGACCTTTTCTCAGACGTCTGGGGTGGTGGGGTGGAAAACTACGGGCTAAGCCGAGGATGTGCCGAGGGCGGCAGGGTGGGAATAGATAACAACGATGGGGGAGGGGGGTGAGTAAGGAATGTCTATATCTACCTCACCCCCTTAATCCCCCTGCCTTCGCCGAAGCGCCTGCCCGCCGTACAAGACTTTGGCAGGCGGGGCTACGCGCAGGCAGGCCTCTCCTGACGAGGTTTCACAGGAGAGGGGGAACCTTAATAAAAGAGGGGCTGCGCCCCTCTTAGACACCCGCCGAGGCGAGGCGCTTTTACGTCATTTGGGCAGGCTTCGCGGCTAGTCCATTTTCTTGAACTTGCTGCGCGGGGAGCCGCAGATGGGGCAGACATCCGGGGGCTCGCCCTCCACGGTGTTGCCGCAGACCTGACAGACGTAATAGACGGTCTCTTTGGGCTTCCGGCCCGCCTCCAGGTCGGCCAGGGACGCCTTGAAAAGCCGGTGGTGAATCTGCTCCACTCTGTTGGCCAGGTCGAAGCTGCCCTCGGCCGCTTTGTCGCCCTCTTTTTTGGCAACATCGATGAAACCGGGGTACATCTGGGTGAACTCGTAGTTCTCCCCGCCGACGGCGGCGTCCAGGTTTTCTTTATCGCTCTTGATTTCCCCCAGTACCTTGAGGTGGTTGCGGGCGTGGACGGTCTCCGCCTCGGCGGCGGCGCGGAAGAGCCGGGCGACCTGCTTGTTCCCGTTGGTCTCGGCCTGCTCGGCGAAGAAGGTGTACTTGCGGTTGGCCTGGCTTTCGCCGGCGAAGGCCTCGCTCAGGTTATCTTTAGTGTTGGCCATATCTCCCTCCTTACAAGACCATCATAGCAGATAATAGGGGTGGCCAAAAGAGGTGGCGGCGGCCCGGCGGGGCGATGTTATAAAAATGAAACGGGGTGGGTGGGGCGATGGTGTTAGCTTCCCCTTGCCAGCTTTTTAATCGTCGCGGCAATCTCCGCCGTGGGCGTGCCCGGCCCGAAGACGGCCCGGATGCCCATTTTCTTGAGCTGGGGGATGTCTTCCTCGGGGATGATGCCCCCGGCGACGACGATGACGCCAGTCAAGTCCTTCTCTTTTAAGCCCGCCATCACGTTGGCGAAGAGCTCCAGATGCGCCCCGGAGAGGCATGATAGCCCGATGACGTCCACGTCCTCCTGCAGCGCCGCACTGACAATCATCGCCGGTGTCTGGCGGATGCCGGTATAGATGACCTCCATGCCGGTGTCGCGCAGGGCCCGCGCCACCACCTTGGCCCCCCGGTCGTGCCCGTCCAGGCCCGGCTTGGCCACCAGCACGCGTATTTTCTGGGGGCTCACGGCTTCTTCTCTCCTTTGTCCCGCGGTTGCACCAGCTCCACCAGCACGCTGTTGACCGACCTGGGGTGGAGGAAGGCGATTTGCCCGGCCACCCCGTCGCGCCCCTCCGTATCGATAAGCTGGAAGCCCCTGGCCACCACGTTTTTGAGGTCGGCGGCGAGGTCGTCCGTCTCCAGGGCGATGTGGTGCAGCCCCTCGCCGTGCCTTTCCAGAAATTTGGCCACGGCGCTCTCCGGCCCGGTCGGCTCAAGGAGGTCAATTTCGGTGCCGCTATCCAGCTTGAAGACGGCCTCGGTGACGCGCTGGCAGGGGGCGTCCTCAAAATCCGGCTTGACGCCGAGGAGCCGCTTGAAGAGGGCGGCGCTCTCTTGGATGTTACGGACGGCGATGCCGATGTGATGGACTTTCTTAATCATTTTTGTCCCTTTCCGGCTAGAAGATGAGGAACTCCCGCTGTGTGCCGCAGACCTCGCGCAGGCAATCGCAAATCTCACCGATGGTGGCGTAGGCCTCGACGCATTTGATGAAGGCGGGCATGGTGTTCGCCTGGCTGGAGGCGGTCTTTTTCAGGTTTTCCAGCGATGCGGCCACTTCCGCCGCGTTGCGCTCCTTTTTAACTTTCTTGAGGGTAGCGACCTGCTTTTTCGCCTCGGCCGGGTCGACACGGAGTAGCCCTTCTATCCCGGCGTAGGGCGCGGCGAACTTATTCACCCCCACGA
>DAOULO010000080.1:0-21507 GCA_034420195.1 Dehalococcoidales bacterium | reverse complement strand
CTTGCAGACAGCAATGGAATGGCTGGCGCAGACTATTACCGGAGAAGGAGTGGCCGACGCTTCGGACCGCGACATAAGCAAAGGTGGCTATAAGTCCAGGAAGTCAGCTCCTTCATTCGTCTGTTCCGCCAATGGTAATCTTCCATGCGCCTGGGGAGCAATCAAGGCGATGCTTGCCTTAAGCAAGGTACCACCGGCGCGGCGTACCAGGAATATACATGAGGCCATCAAACGGGGGGTGGACTTCCTCTTGAGTCACGACCCGGCGGTCGCCGATTACCCCTTTGGCAGGGGGAACAAGCCCAGCTCAAGGTGGTTCACGTTCTTCTATCCCCTCGGCACCAGCGCTGATGTGCTTCAGAACCTGGAAGTCCTGGCAGCGCTGGGCCAAGCCCAAAATCCCAGATTAGCCAACGCATTAGCTCTGGTCATTAGCAAGCAAAACCAACAAGGACGCTGGCTGCTGGAACATACCTACGTGGACATACAAGAAAAGAAAGGGCAACCCAGCAAGTGGGTCACCCTGAGAGCTTTGCGTGTATTGAAAGCGGCTTATCCTGAAGAAGATTTGATTTAGTTAACAATCGTCCAGATTGTTACTTTATATCAAAGCTAAACGGTATCAAATAGCTATACGCATGGCTGGACAAACATCCCCGTCTCGGCCAGGCAGTCCACGATGCGGGGGATGGCGTAGCCGGCGGCGTGGGGCGGGGCGTTGCAGCAGGTCTTGACGATGAGCCGCCCGCCGCAGTGCTCGTCGGCCAGCCGCTTCATGATACGCGCCATCCGGGGATAGGCCCGTTCGGTGAGGGCGGCGGTGCCGTAGCTGTCCTGGTGGGTATCCATGCCGCACAGCCAGAAAATCATCTCCGGCTTGAAGGCCGCAATGCGCTTGGGTACTTCCCTTTCAACGTTGGCGATTTCCTCGTCGTCGTTGGAGCCGTGGGGGAAACAGAACTTGGTGGGGCTTTCCAGCCGGTCGGCGTCGCGGTAGACCCAGCCAAAGCTGTCGCAGAAGCAGATGTGCAGCATGTCCTCGTCGTGCTGGTAGAGGTCGCGCACGCCGTCGGCATGGTGGGTATCGGTATCGACGATGGCGAAGCGCTGGCCCAGGCCCAGGGCGCGGGCGTGGGGAATCCCCAGGCCGATGACGCTGAAATAGCAGCCGCCCCAGGCGTTATCGCGGTGGGCGTGATGCCCGCCCACCCCGGCGATGACCAGGGCGTTGTCAATCTCGCCGGTAAGGACTTTTTCGGTGGCCCCGACCATGCCGCCGACGGAGTAGAGCGAGACCTGCCACCACTGTGTCCGCCTGACCTGCTCAATCCACTCCCGGCTGTGCAGCCGCCCGATTTGCTCTTCCGTGGCCGGTTCTGACTCGAACCAGTTGACGTTAGGCAGCGAGAATAATCCCTCTTTCCCGATGGCCTCAAAGCCCGCCGCGACCCCCATCGCCAGGCTGCTGTAGGCCTCCCGGCCGCAGATATCGTGGTAGAAAACGCCCGTCTTTTTCATCTCAATTTCTCCCGACGGCTAGCCGTGGTCCATGCCCCAGGCCTCGAAGACCCGCTTGTAGAGGTCGGGCTGGGGGAAGTCCGGCTGCATCATCATCTGCTCGTGGGCAAAGCCGGACTCGTTCTTATCGAACTGGCGCAGGTTTTTGGTGAAATCGGCCAGCTTGTCGCCGGGCAGCGAGAACATCATCTCGCCGGCCACGGTCAGCGCCCGCGCGTACTCGCCGGGGTCGGGCAGGTTGACCCAGTACTCGCCGTGGAGCATGACGGGGATGACGGCATTGGAGCAGGAGAAGGGGTACAGGTTGGTCTTCACCCGGGGGCGGTCGGCCTCCGGCAGCGAGAGGAGCATGATGCGCAGCTGGTTGGTATCACAATAAATGATAACGACGTCGGGCACGAAAGCGGCCTTCTCCAGCGGGGCGGTCAGGATGCCGATGTACTTACCATATTCGAAGCACTCGTAGGTATTGGCCGCCCGGCCGGCCGGGTCTTCCGGCCGGGGCACCAGCCCGTAGGCAATCACCGGACCGGGGCACCAGTTGTCCTCCTTGAGCATGGCCACCGCCAGACGGTCGCGGCGGGACAGGGCGAAGGTCTGGCACTGGGCATAATGCTGGCCCTGGTCTCTTTTGGGCCGGATAGCCCCCGCCGGGATGTCCGCCTCCGTCGCCAGCATCTTCACAGCGATGGGCGCCGATTTCAGCCCCAGCATGTCTTCCAGCTCCTTGCCGTACTGGTTGATTTCCTTAATCGTGGCCACGTCATTACCCCCTTTAGGCTATGCCCGGCAGGTACATTATGCGCGGCGGGGCGTTTTTTTACAAGGCGCGGCCCTCAAGATAAATGGTCTTCTTCTTCACCCGATTCGGGGGGACTGGCCGGGGGGCCCTTTTTACCTTTTAGCTTGTTACGCCGGGCCGGGGTAAGGCCGAAAGAGTAGTGAACCGCCAGGACGGCCAGGCCGAGCAGTATCGCCGACCCTATGCCGATAAAGAGATACGATGTGTTCATCCAGGGTACGACGTCCTCGGAGTCAATAATACCGTCGCCGTCGGTATCGGGGTTATTGGGGTCGGTCTGGCCGTAGGCCTCCTCGCCGTCGAGCAGGCCGTCCCCGTCGCTATCGGGGTTAAACGGGTCGGTATTATAGACATGCACCTCTTCCCCGTCGGGCAGGCCGTCCTGGTCGTAGTCCGGGTCCCGCACATCCAGCCCCAGGGCGTATTCTTCCCCGTCCAGAAGCTGGTCGTCGTCCATATCGCCGTCGTTGGGGTCAAAGCCGAGCTCAAGCTCCTCGTTATCGTCAAGCCCATCACCATCCGTGTCCACCAACAGGGGACTGGTAGAGAGCTCCTGCAATTCCTCGTAATCGGAGAGGCCGTCACCATCGGTGTCCGTCTTCAGGGGGTTGGTGCCGTAGGTAATGACCTCGTAACCATCGGAAATCTGGTCGCCATCCGTATCGGCGTTGTTGGGGTCAGACCCGCCCTCGACCTCCTCAAAGTCACTGAGGCCGTCGCTGTCGCTATCGGTATTGAGGGGGTCTGTCCCGTAGACCGATATTTCATCGCCGTCGGACAGGCCATCCCCGTCGCTATCGGCGTTGAGGGGGTTGGTATTATGCTCGTACACCTCGGCGCCGTCCCGCAGGCCATCCCCGTCAGTATCCGGCATCTCCGGGTCGGTACCCCGGGTGACTTCCTCACCGTCAAGCAGGCCGTCGTCATCCCTATCGGCATTGGCCGGGTCCTGCCCGCTATCGACCTCCTCTTTGTCACTCAGGCCGTCGCCGTCAGTATCGGTTTTGGTGGGGTCGGTTCCGTAGACCATTACTTCATCGTAGTCGGAGAGCCCGTCATTATCGGTATCGGTCCGGCGAGGGTTGCTGCCGTACTCGTTGACCTCGGCGCCGTCCAGCAGGCCATCGCCATCATAATCCGGCACCTCCGGGTCGGTCTCCTCGGTTATCTCGTCCCCGTCAAGGAGCCCGTCCTCGTCCATATCCGGGTTAAACGGGTCCAGCCCTAGGGTGATTTCCTCACCGTCGCTCAGGTTGTCGTCGTCGCTGTCCGCCAGGAGGGGGTCGGTCTCGTACTCGAAGATTTCTTCGTAATCGGACAGCCCGTCGCCATCCGTATCCGTCTCCAGGGGGCTGGTGCCGTATTCCGTGACCTCGGCGTAATCGGTCAGCTGGTCGCCGTCGGTATCGGTGTCAAGAGGGTCGGTCTGGTACTGCTTTACCTCTTCTCTATCCGATAGACCGTCGTCATCGGTATCGCTCAGGTTGGGGTCGGTCTCGTATTCCAGTACCTCGTCGCCGTCGCTCAGGCCGTCATCGTCGCTATCCAGTACGACGGGATTGGTTTCGTATTCAATCAGCTCCTCATAATCAGAAAGCCCGTCACTATCCGTATCCGCCACGAGGGGATTGGTGTAATACTCAGTTATCTCTTCATAATCGGTTAGCCCGTCGTCATCGGTGTCGCTCAATAGGGGACTCGTCCGGTAAAAATTCACTTCCTCGCCGTCTTGGAAACCATCATCATCCGTATCGGCATCTTTAGGGTCGGCCCCCAGCTCAATCTCTATTCCGTCCAGAAGCCCGTCATTATCATAGTCGGGGTCGAGAGGGTCGAGTCCGTAATCATCCTCCTCGGCGTCGTAGAGCTGGTCACCGTCCGTATCCGGATTACCGGGATTGAGGCCGGCGTCAATCTCAACCTTGTCGTTCAAACCATCGAGGTCGGTATCCGCCAGAACGGGACTGGTCGCGTACAGCAAGACCTCATCCCCATCGCTCAGACCGTCATCGTCGGTGTCCGGGTCGTTGGGATTCGTGCCGTAGATATTGGTCTCGTCGTCGTCGGTCAGGCCGTCGCCGTCGCTGTCCACGCCGTTGGCCTGGCAGGTCAGCCAGCCGATTCCGGCCGGGGCCCCGGTAAAATCGAGGCAGGTTGCCGCTATCAGGCTGACGAGGCCGATAACAGCTATCAGAGCGATGCGCAATGTCGCCACTTTCCAAACCCCTCGGTTTTTCTTCCGGTAGATACATTATGCGCGGCGGGGTGCTTTTTTACAAGACGCGGTGGCGCGGGGATTTTATCCGGAATTGTATTAACTGAGGTAATAGGGTTATCATAGTAGCAGCGCACCCGGATTATTGCCAAGGAGGATAGCCCAAGATGACATACGGCCAAGGTAAATATAGCTACGAACTGGTTGACTGGCAGGCCAAGTACCCCGACGGGTGGTCGCCCGTCGAGGTAAACGCTCTGGCCATCGATTCGCAGGACAGGCTCTACGCGTTCAATACCGGCGAATACCCGCTGACGGTCTTTGACCGCGACGGCAACCTGCTGGATACGTGGGGGCAGGGATTCTTTGAGCACAATCACGGTGCCTTAATCGGCCCCGACGATACCATTTATTACGCCGACGACGGCAACCACACGGTGAACAAGCTGACCCTGGACGGCAAGGTGCTGATGACGCTGGGCAATAAGGGCCAGCCTTCGGATACTGGCTTTTCCTGGGTGGACGAGAAGGGCGAGCGGCGCGACTTCATGGAGGCGCTGTTTTCCACCCAGCGGGGTGGCCCGCCGTTCAACGCCCCCACCGGCGTCGCCCTCGCCGCCTCGGGTGAAATCTTTGTCTCCGATGGCTACGGCAACGCCCGGGTGCACAAGTTCTCTCCCGATGGTAAATTGCTGCTGTCCTGGGGTGAGCCGGGCCAAGGCCCCGGCCAGTTTGTCGTGCCCCACGCCATCGCTATTGATAAACGGGGGCGGGTGCTGGTGGCCGACCGGCACAATAACCGCATCCAGATTTTCGACCAGCAGGGCAAGTACCTGACCGAGTGGACTGACCTCATTCTCCCCACCGATATCTTTATCGATAAAGACCAGATAGTCTACGTGGCCGAGCTGCACCCCCGGCTGAGCATCTTTGACCTTGACGGCAACCTGCTGGCCCGCTGGGGCAACGAAGGACGCACCAAGGAAGACCCGCTTTTCGTGACCCTGCACAGCGTCGTGGCCGACTCGCGCGGCGACATCTACGTGGCCGAGGTCATGGGGATTTACCGGGGAGACCCCTTCCTGGACACCCGCAAGACCCGGATGATACAGAAATTCGCCCGCCAGAAATAAGCGCGATACCGAAGCGGTATATCACTCCGGGAAAAGGCTGACCCCGACGTGAAAGCTGGCATGGTGGGCAGTAAAGGACTCGAACCTTCGACCTCCCGGATGTGAACCGGGTGCTCTAACCAGCTGAGCTAACTGCCCGGTTTATTATGACACCCGCCCTGCCCCAATTTCAAGCCGTTAGCCCCGTTTTTCCGGTAGCCGCCCGGCCGGGGTTGACGCCGCCCCCGTAAAACCGTTAAGATGTGGCCGCCTTGAGGCCGCGGCGCCCCGCCGCCCGAAAAATAAAAGGAGGTCAGCAAAAGTGTTAGACCAGACCAGCCAGTGGTACAAGCTGCAGTATCCGGAGTGTTTCGTCGATGAAGAGCAGCGCATGCTCCAGAAGGTAATGGCCGATTTCGTCGATAAAGAGATAATACCCGTCCGCGATAAAATCGACGACGACGTCTCCCATGAGGAGCTGATTACCCCCATCATCAAAAAGCTGCAGGTAGACCTGGGCTGTCAGAAGAACCTGATACCCAAGGACTACGGCGGCAACGAGATGCTCTCCATCGTCTCCGGCGCGCTCAAGCAGGAGCAGATTGCCCGCGGCGACTACGGCATCAGCATGCACAGTGCCGTGACGGACTGGGCCTGGACGCCGGCTACCCTGGCCTACCTCATGGCCCCCCCCCCGGCGGCCAAGGCCTGGGGCAAGGCCGTCCTCGCCGAGTTCGCCGCCGCCTTCGTCGGCAACGAGCTGCGCGCCGGCTGCTTCAACATGAGCGAGGCCGAGTCGGCCTGTGACATCGAGAACACCACCAACGAGGGCAAGACCGTCGGGGTGCGCGCCAAGCTGGAGGGCGACGAGTGGGTCATCAACGGCAACAAGTTCTGGGCCTCCAATGCCGGCGTGGCCGACCTCAACTGCGTCATCTGCAACATCGACCCCAAGCTGGGCAAGGACGCCTTCACCCTGATTTACGTCCCCGAGCCGTGGCCGGGGGTCTCCCACGGCAAGTTCGAGGTCAAGTGCGGCATGCAGGCCGACCGCAACACCTCCACCTATTTCGATAACGTCCGCGTGCCCAAGGAGTGGGGTCTGGCCGGGCCGGTGGCCTGGGCGATTTTTGAGAATACCGTCTCCGCCCCGATGCCCCTCAACGCCGGGCACACCGTCGGCATCCTCCAGGGGGCCTTCGACGTACTGGTGGACTACACCACCCAGCGCGTCGCCGGGGGCAAGCCGGTCGCCCAGCACCTGGACGCCGCTATGATTCTCGGCGAGATGGCCTCGCTGATAACGGTGGGGCGGGCCGCCTACCTGGAGCTGGCCCACCAGTACGACGTGATGGACATCTACGGCGCCTGGAACACCACCAGCATGGTGGCCAAGGGGCACGCCGTGCACGCCTACATCACCCGCGAAGCGCCCAAGATGATTCTCAAGGGGATGGAAATCATGGGGTCTTACGGCTACGTCCGCGAGAACCACTACGAGAAGTACTACCGCGACGTGCCCATCGCCAAAATCGTCATGGGGGGCAGCCACATCGGCTACTTCTCGGTCTGCAAGCAGTTCTACGACCTGGACTACTCCTCCTTCGGGCCGGGCAAGCTCAAAGACCCCACCAAGCCATGAAGCTCAACCGGCTGCTGGAAATAACCCTGATTCTCCTCAACAAGGGCACGGTGACGGCCAAAGAACTAGCCGAGCGGTTCGGCGTCTCCACCCGGCTTCGGTGGTGGGGATTATGGTGCCGGTAACCGAAGTAGCGTAGATAAAAAATGAGTAAAAAAGTCGCCGGGCAAATCCAGGAAATCGGCGGGCATATCGAGGAGTTCGCCGGTGAAAAGGTAAGTGAAAAGGTCATGGAGGGCGGTGAAGATATACTCAAGAAAACCAGTCCTGAAAAGAAGGCTGATTGGTTGCGGGTGGCCATGATAAGAATGGACAATCTCCTCGATTTGCCCACCCGTAAGGCCGTCCGCGAAGGCTGCGCCTGCCGCACAGGTAAAGGCACTTCAAAATCTTCTCAAGCCGTCGCCAGGGACAACGCCACTCTCGAAGCCAGAATCGCCGCCGCCAATAAAACATATATGACTTTCGGGGGCGGTGTTTGGATGCAGGATAACGGCGAAATCATGGTACGTTTTGCCCCGAGAGGCCCCGGTGGGTACCGCTGCTCCTGCCTGCCTAAAGCGGAAAAACCCCTGTCGGTGACCTACTGCTACTGCTGTGGCGGGCACGTCAAGCACCACTTCCAGCTCTCGCTCGGCCTGAAGCTGGAAGCTACCCCGCGCGGCACCGCCCTTTCTACCGGCGGTAAAAAGCCCTGCACTTTCAGCCTCAGGATAAAGGAATGAAAATCAGCGATAAAATAAAATGCATTGACTTCCCCTGCACCGATACGGATAAAAAGGGCTATGTTGTCCCGCCGGCGGAAATCGACCCGGCCAATATCAAAGTCCTGATGATAACCGAGGCCCCGCCTCCCGACCCGGCTGACTATTTCTACGCCGCGGGCAGCCCCTTCTACCTCCAGACCACCCTGGCGGCATTTAAGGATGCCGGGGAGGACGTGGCCTCGATGCAGGACATCCTCGACCGGGGCGTCTACATCACCACGGCCATCAAGTGCGCCAAGACCGGCTACGCCGTGGCCAACGATACCATGAAAAACTGCGCCGCCCTGCTGGAGCGAGAGGTAGCCCTCTTCCCCAACGTGCGCGTCTTCATGCTCATGGGGGACGTGGCCATCCGGATGATGAACAATATCTGGAAACAGCAGACGGGGAAGAAGGTGATACCCGCCGGTTCCACCTATAAAATCAGGGGGCAGGCGTATTACCTCGGAGATAAGAGGGTCTTCCCCTCCTACACCCCGGCGGGCCAGAACTTCCTCATTGAGAAATCCAAGCGGCGCATGGTCGCCGAGGACATCCGGGAGGCGATGCGGCAGCTAGCTTAAACCTGCCGCCCTGTCCTCGGGGTGCGCCGCGGGGCCGTGGCGGCCTTAGCTCCGCTGCCGTTGGTGAAGGCCTCCCGCACCAGGGCGATAAAGCCCTCGGCCATGGGGTGCTCGGGGGCGTCGGCGCGGAGCAGGGCATCCACCCCCACGGTGATGTCCCGCGTCAGTGAGAGCGCCCTCAGGCGCCCCTCGGCGATGGCCTTCTCCACACTGCGGATGTGGTGCAGGCCCACCCCCTCCCCGTTTTCGACGAGGGAGATACCCCAGTCCGAGCTGTTCACCTCCACGATGACGGGGGAGGGCGCGCTGCAGCCGCCGGTGCGGAGCTTGCTCTGGATAATCCGGCGCGTCGCCGATGTCTCCGGCCCCAGCACCAGCGGGTAGCCGCACAGGTTGAGAAACTCCAGGCGCTGTTTGCGGCAGATGGCGCTGGACGTAGCGGCCACCAGCACCAGCTTCTCGGCGGGGGAAAGCGATACCGCCCGCAGCTTGGGGTTGCCGTAGTCCATGCTGACGACCACGCCCAGGTCAACGTCGGAGCCAAGGACGTCCTCGGCCACCTCGAAGGAAGAGCGGCTGCGGATAACCAGCCGGACGTGGGGATAGAGCTTCTCAAAGGCGGCGGCGGCCGTGGCCACGCAGGTGGAGAAGGTGGTGCACACGCCCACGCGCAGGCTGGCCTCTTTGAGGTCCTCCAGGTACTTTTCGGCGCTGGTCATCTGGCGGTAAATCTCGCTCACGTAGCGGAAGAGCCCGACCCCCGCCGGGGTGAGCGATATCTTCTGCCGCTTGATGTCCAGCAGCTTGAGGCCCACGTTCCGCTCCAGCGCCCGGATGTGGTAGGTAACGGTGGGCTGGGTCAGGCAGAGCTTATCGGCGGCGGCGGTGACGCTCACCTCGCTGGCGACGTAGTAAAAAACGATAAGGCTGTGCAGGTCTAACTTGGCAGGCGACATGCTGGCTCTATTTCCCCGTATACGGTTATATATATATATTACCGGGGCCCCTGAAAAGGCGCCCTCTATAATATCATAGATAATTTTAGATTGCAATCCGGCCGGCCTTTATGTTAGCCTACCGAGGGGTTTCCCGGAGGCTGTCCGTCTCTCCGCGGCTCCAAATTGCCCCGATTTACTCCCGCAGGCGCGCCTTGATATTTTACCGGCAAGTCGCTAATATGTGATAAGGCAAATACAAGTCAAGGAGGTTGAGGCAAATGGCCAAAGATTTGACCAAAACACTGGCCGACCTGAAGGAAGATGAGGCGGTAGAGATCGTCCGGAACCGGATAAACGCCGGTGACGACCCCATGGCTATCCTCCACGATGCCAGCCAGGGCATGGAAATCGTGGGGGCGCGTTTCTCCAAGGGCGAGTATTTCATCCCCGACCTGGTCTACTCCGGCGAGATTCTCAAGCGAATCAACGAGATTATCAAGCCCAAGCTGGCCGGGGCCAGCAGCGCCAAGAAGGGCAGCAAGGTCATCATCGGCACGGTAGCCGGGGATATCCACGACATCGGCAAGGATATCGTCGTCTTCATGCTGGATGTCAGCGGCTTCGACGTTACCGACCTCGGTGTGGACGTCCCCGTGCAGAAATTCGTCGATACCATTAAGGAAACAGGGGCTCCCGTCGTCGGTCTTAGCGGATTCCTGACGCTGGCCTACGATGCCATGAAGGATACCGTCGATGCCATCAAGAAGGCCGGACTGAGAGACAAGGTCAAGGTAATGATTGGCGGCGGCCAGATGAGCGATGAGATAAAAAAGTACACCGGCGCTGATGCCTTTGGTAAAGACGCCATGGCCGGCGTTTCCCTGGCCAAACAATGGACCGGCGCTAAATAAGAATCCTCAGCGAATAACGTGCAGGAGGCAATAAAAATGGCAAAAGAATGGGCAGAGATGACATCGGAAGAAAGGCAGGAAGCGCTGTTTGCCCGGTGGATGGCACCGAAAGATGCCGAGGGGAATGACCTTAAGTTCCAGAGCCCCCAGGCCGAGAAAGACTATAAAGATAGAACAACCCTCATAAAAGACGCCATCCAGATGAAGAAGCTGCCGGACAGGGTACCGTTTTTTGTCACTCCTAGTTTCTTCCCCGTGTATAATGCCGGAATGACCCCTTATGACGCCATGTATGACTATGAAAAATGCACCACGGCATTTAAGAAATTTGTCCTGGAATTCAAGCCGGACGGAAACCTTGGTGCGTACGTACCCGGACCCGGGAAGTTCTTTGAAATCCTTGACTACAAGTTATATTCCTGGCCGGGCCATGGGGTCGCCAAAGAGCAGTCGTACCAGGCTAACGAAGGCGAGTACATGACGGCCGATGAATATGATGCCTTAATTGACGACCCTTCCAATTTCTTCAGCAATACCTACCTGCCGCGCGTCTTCGGCAAATTAGATGGTTTCCGAATGCTCCCGGCTCTCACCGGTATACTTGAAATGTACGGGGTTGCCCTCAACTTCATACCCTTTGGTCTGCCTCCCGTTCAAGCCACCTATAAGGCGCTTTTTGATGCCGGCGCTGAAACCCTGAAATGGATCGGAGCCATGGGTGCCTGGAATGGCGAGATAACCGCCGCTGGGTTCCCCATCATCGTCGCCGGGTATACCAAGGCACCTTTTGATGTAGTCGGCGACACCCTCAGAGGAACCAGAGGGATAATGGTGGATATGTACCGCCAGCCCGACAAGCTCCTCGAAGCCATGGACAGGCTGACCCCGTTAATGATTAAGATGGGGATAAGCTCCGCTCAACAGAACGGAAACCCGCTAATATTCATACCTCTACATAAAGGCGCTGACGGATTCCTCTCCGATGCGCAGTTCAAGAAGTTCTACTGGCCCACCCTTAGAAAGGTCATGATGGGCCTGATTGAGGAGGGGGTGGTGCCAATGCCGGCGGCTGAGGGGCATTGGACGACGCGCATGGAGATTATGAGCGACTTACCTAAGGGCAAGACCCTGTGGATGATCGACCAGAGCGATATAGCTAAAACCAAGAAAACACTTGGCAAGGTTGCCTGCTTCTTCGGCAACGTGCCCTCCGACCTGCTGGTCGTCGGCACACCCCAGCAGGTGAAGGACTACGTCAAGAACTGCATCGATACCTGCGCCCAGGGTGGTGGTTATATCGTGGGCAACGGCGCTTTCTTCGACCAGGCCAAACCGGAAAACGTCCGCGCCATGGTTGATGCCGCATTGGAATACGGCGCCTATAAATAGACACGCTGCGTGGCGAAATAGTAACATCAAGGGGGTGTGCCCCGGTCCTGTCCGGGAGGCTCGCCCCCTTTGCTATTTACCCGACGATAATGCGAGGTAGCCAGCCATGCCCGTCAGCCGCGATATCCCCCTGAAACTGAAGCCCGCCGAGATACTGCGCCGCGAGGGCTTCCGGGGCTACGCCCAGGCCCGGCCCAAGATAGCCGCCCAGACGGAGGCGCTCCTGGCCGAGGTCCGCCGCGACGACTTGCTGGCGCCAGCGGCCAGCTACGAGATTTACCGGATTACCGCCCTGGAGAAGGAGCGGGTCATCCTGGCGGGTGGCGGTATCGTGCCCGGCACACTGCTGCCGGAGACCTTCCCGGAGGCCAGGGAACTGGCCGTCATCGTGGTTACCATCGGCCCGGGGCTGGAGAAACGGGTGACGGAATTGAGCCAGGGCGGCGAGACCTTATCGGCGATGATACTGGACGGCATCGGCAGCGCCGCCGTCGACCAGCTGGCCATCGAGGTCTGCCACGGCATCGCCGAGGCGGCCCCGGCGCGGGGCTACCGGGCGAGCAGCCCGGCCAGCCCGGGCATGCCGGGCCTGGCCATCACCGAGCAGGGAAATATCCTCAAGCTGGCCGGGGCGGCCCAAATCGGCGTGAGCCTGACCGCCTCCGGTATCATGGTGCCGCGCAAGTCCACCTCGCTGGTGGTGGCCCTGGGGAAGGAGATGGCCACCTGGAGCCAGGCCGAGGTCTGCGCCCGCTGTAACCTGCGCGATTCCTGCCCCTATACCGTCCTGCGCCGCTGAGACAGCGGCGCAGACTTGCTTACTTCTTCAGTTAGGCTCCGGCAATCCCTAGAGCATCACCGTGCCGCCGTCGATGTAATAGGTCTGCCCGGTGATAAAGTCCGAGTCGTCGGAGGCCAGGAAGACGGCCGCTCCGGTCATGTCCACCGGCTGGCCGCGCCGGTGCATGCTTTGCTCACCGGTGGCAATCTCAAATATCTGGTCGCTCCCCTGCTGGTTCAGGCTGGCCTCGGAGGCCGTGTAGCCGGGGGCGATGGCGTTGACGTTGATGCCCGATTCGCCCAGGGCGTGGGCCAGGGCCTGGGTCAGGATATAGACCGCCCCTTTGCTGCAGGAATAGGGCAGGAACAGCTGGGCGGCGGGGACTCTGGCGACATTGGAGGCGATATTGATGATTTTGCCCTTGCCCGCCTTGGCCATGATGGGGGCGATGGCCTTACATACCAGCCAGGTACCGCGGACGTTGACGTCGAAGATGCGGTCCCAGTCCTCGATAGTCCAGGCGTCCCAGGGCGTGATGTTAAGCCCGCCCCAGATGGCGGCATTATTGACGAGGATGTCCACCTTACCGTATTCTTTCAGCACCGCCGCGGCGATTTTCTGGGGTTCGTCCACCTTGGAGATATCGGCCTGGACAAGGGCCACCTTGCCGCCCTTGGCCTTGAGCTCGTCAACAGTGCCCTTGGCCCTTTCCGGGCTGGTGGTGGTCAGGAGCAGGTCGGCCCCTTCCTCGGCGAACCGCATGGCGAAGGCCTTTCCCAGGCCGCGGCTGGCCCCCGTGATGACGGCTACCTTACCCTTTAGTACCGGTGACATGTGCTCCTCCTTTTTATTTTATTCGGTCAAATGCCGCACCTATTATAGCGTATGCGCCCCGTTTATCCTAGCGGCTAGGCGGCCATTTCCAACTCGTCGAGGATAAACGCCACCGCCATGACGGCGGTCTCCTTGATGGCGCAGCCCTCGGTCATCGCCAGGAACTCGGTGCTCATATCGGGGCGGCTTAAGTCCCACGACTTGCCGTAACGCTTCCGCTGCACGTCCTTGCACAGCTGCGAGCCGTACTTGGCGTAGAACTTATCGATAATGGCCTCGGTGACGGCGTCGCGCCCGTAGGCGACGAGGTTTTCGTCCCGGCCGGTAACGCCCTGCATGACTCCCACCGCCATGCCGATGGCCAGAATCGAGCCGGTGATGGCCCCGCAGGTGCCCTCGGCCGTGTTGGCCACCCCGGCGCTCAACAGCCCGATGCCGGCGTAGAGCTTGTCTTCCATCTCCGGCGGGAGGATTTCAAAGCCGCCCCAGCGCAGGGAATCGACGATAGCCAAGAAGGTGGACTGGGCGCAACCGCGGTATTTCGCCTCATAGGCCACGGCCAGCTCGCCGGCCTTAGCGATGATTTCTTCCCGCGTCTTGGTGAGCTCGGGCACAAAAACACCCCGCAAACGTATTCCGGTCTATATTTTTGCAGATTGGCGCCGGAGATTCAACCGGCCGGCGAGGACTTGAATTAAACAGGAGCGATGCTACGAGTTTGGAGTTTCCGAGCAGATTTTTATGAAATTCAACCGCTGTTCACGGAATTATTATATTTTAGGCAGTAATTTTTATATTTTTTTGATGGCCTCAATAATACTATTTCTTTATACCTTAGCGATAAAGTTAATGATAAAGGTACTAGCCTACAGAATAATCAAGCAAAATACCCCTGGCCAATTAAGGGGATAGCTAAGGTTGCAGGCTGAATATGGTCTCTACTAGCATCAATAGGGATAAAGTAGTCAGTTGCCGCGTAACGAATTCTATACTGAAATATTTGGAATCTAAGGGACATGATACAGATTCCATAATAGACGAGCTTCCCTACTCCAAGGAATTCCTGACTAATCCCTTTAACTGGGTCACCTATGAGACCAGAGATACCCTGTGCCGGCACGCCGCTGAGCTGACCAACGACGATGCCATCATGTTTCAGGTAGGGTTGTCCACTCCGGAGCTCAATCCACTGGGCGGCGTTGAGACCATGGTGCGAGCATTAGTCGGGCCGAAGACGGCCTACCGGTACGTACCCAAATACGCCAGCCTCTTTGACCGAGTTTTTAAATTCCGGACGACTTTCAACGGTAAAAATAAAGCTACCATCGAGATGAGTGCGATCGACCAGTCCTACGCACCATCGAAGGACTCATGTTACTACGCCCAGGGCATTCTGGCGGCCATACCGACGCTCTGGGGGTTGCCTCCCGCCAATGTACGCGAGAAGAAATGCATGTGTCAACCGGAGGCCGGCCCGGTTAAAGATGACGTTAAGTACGAAGCCGAAACCTGCGTGTACGAGGTCCAGTGGCAACCCCTGCGTTCCTGGTACCAAAGATTACGCGATAACTTATTGGAACAGAGGTTCCCGATAGCTGGCCATTTCAAAGAGCTGGAGCAGAACTTCCTGCAAATTGACCAGAAAAACGCCGAATTGGTGGAAAGAAACAAGCAACTCGCCTCCGTAAGGGAAATAGCCATTGGCATTGATAATGTAAGGACGATTGATGAGGCATTAACTCTAGCCGTGGAGCATGCCAGAGAAATTGATGGGGTGCGTTTTGTACTCATCCAGAAGCTGGATGAAGCAGGAGAATTTATCACCACACCCTACTATTCAAAATTTCGCAATTGGTACGTCGTGAAAGCCCTGAAAGCGTTGGGCTTTGACCCTGAGAAAGAATTAGGGAAAAATCCCACGAGCCGAAAACTTAGGTTCAAATTTTCCAAACTAAAGGCGGCCCAAGACTACCACAGAAATCCCAGGGTCATGATTTTTATGAGTCTTGCCGAACTACTGGATGGTATCTGGCCACGGATACTGTGTGATTCCATACAAAAAATTATGAGGGTCAAAAAGCTGGTTGTTGTCCCGCTTATGGTAGAAGGCGAATCCTGGGGCAACATGCTCTACTTTTTAGTCAAAGAAGTGCCCACAGATATTCTGGAAATGATCGGCTCTCATTGTGCCACGGCTATCAAGAACATTATGACTCTCCAAAGTCTGGAAAGACGCAACCAGGAGGCCGAGCTTGCCCGAGCCGAACTTGAAAAATCAATTGAACAACAAAGGCATATCGAGGCCGAATTGAGGCAATCCGAAGAAAGATACCGGACTATTTTTGAATCTGCCTATGATATTCTTCTTCTGATGGATAACAAGGGTAAAATAGTTGATGTCAACGGTAGAATTGAAGACGTGGGAGGCTATGACCGGAAAGACATATTAGGCAAGGACTTCAGGTCACTAGCCAAGATAATGTCCAAAAAGAGCATCGCCATAATTGCCAAAAACTACCTCAAAAGAATGGCGGGTTTGAACGTCCCCTTCTATGACGTTGTCATGTTCAAGAAAAATGGTGAGTCGGTGGACATTCAGATTAGTGCCGTGGCGATACGTAAAGACGGGAAAATAATCGGGGACCTGGCGATATTAAGAGACGTCACCGAACTCAAGCAAGCCGAGAAAAACCTCAAGTTGCAGAAGGATTTAATCGAAAGAATAATCGCGACAATACCCAATGCGGTACTGCTTTTAAACAAAAACCTGCGGATAATATTAGCTAATAAGGCCTTCTACAACCTCTTTAAGCTGAAGAAGAACAAGGTTGAAAACAAGGATATGGAAGAGTTGATTGCCGCGCCAGATTTAAACGAGGCAATCGTAAAAACTCTGAGCGGTAAAGAGGGCAAGGCAAGTACTGAATTCCGCTATTCCATAGCTTCATCGGAAAAAATTCTGTTTACCAGTATATTTACCATGAAAGAAGACAATCTTCTCCTGGTTATTAATGACATCACCAAGGAACGCGAAAAACAAGAGAGATTGTATCTCACTGACCGATTGGCTTCGGTGGGCGAAATGGCCTCCGGCGTCGCCCACGAGCTGAATAATCCCCTCACCAGCATTATTGGCCTCTCGAGCTTGCTGACGAATCAGGGGGCGCCCCCGGAAATGCAGGAAGACCTGGTCGCTATTCACTCCGAGGCCCAGCGGTGCGCGGCGATTGTTAAGAACCTCCTGACCTTCGCCAGAAAGCACGCTCCTAAGAGAGAGCCGCTCCAGGTCACCAAAATCCTGGAAGACGTTTTGAAGCTACGCGCCTACGAGCACCGGGCGCAAAATATCTCCGTGGAAACTCGTTTCGCCACCGACCTTCCGGACGTACTTACGGACTATTTCCAGATGCAGCAGGTGTTCCTCAACATCATCCTCAACGCGGAAACAGCGATGGTCGATGCCAATGGCCGCGGTAACTTGAAAATCACCTGCGAAAGAGTTAATGGTCATATCAATATCTCCTTCGTGGATGACGGGCCGGGCATCTCCAGGGACAATATGGGGCTTATCTTTAATCCCTTCTTTACTACCAAGGAGGTCGGCAAGGGAACCGGCCTGGGCCTCAGCATATCTTACGGCATCGTTGCTTCCCACGGTGGGAAGATATACGTCAAGACCCCTTCTGATAAGGGAACGACCTTTGTCGTTGAGTTACCGGCTCTTGATAATTGAGCAAGCTCGGTATTAGATGGTCTCGCCACCAAATACAAGTGTGTGGTCGGGGCGCCCGGATTTGAACCGGGGACCTTCTGAACCCCATTCAGACGCGCTACCAAGCTGCGCTACGCCCCGTTGGACTTAAAAGCAAGACTGGGAACAGCCTAAATAATTTTAGGTTAGAGGGGCGGGATTGTCAAACTTATTATTTGCCCTCCCCTCCTTCTCCATACTATAATTACCCAGAGCCATACTCACGCAACAAGCCATCTTAGCCGTTTCTCTTTAACCATCCGGGGGGAGCCTTATGCTGAGCTGTTACCGCATCCTCGACCTCACCACGGCCCGGGCTTTCATCTGCGGGCGCGCCCTGGCCGATTTTGGGGCCGAGGTCATCAAGATTGAGCCGCCCGGCGGCGACCCCTCGCGCTGCCGCGGCCCGTTCTATCACGACGACCCCGACCCGGAGAAGAACCTCTGGTGGTTCGCCTTCAACGCCAACAAGAAGGGCATCACCCTGGACATCGAGAAGCCCGAGGGCAAGGAGATATTCCTCCGGCTCGTCAGGACCGCCGACGCCGTGCTGGAGTCCTACGCCCCCGGCTACCTGGACAGTATCGGGCTAGGCTTTAAAGACCTGAGCGCCGTCAATCCCGGCATCGTGCTCACCTCCATGACCGGCTTCGGGCAGGAGGGCCCCTACCAAGACTATAAAGACCCCGACATCGTGGTGCGGGCGCGGGGGGGCATGGTCTACACCGCCGGCTACGAAGACCGCGCCCCGCTCACTACCAGCTACGAGCACACCCACACGCTGGGGGCCATGAACGGGGCCTGCGGCACGATGATTGCCCTCAGCCAGCGCGCCCTCACCGGACGCGGCCAGCACGTCGAGGCCATCACCCAGCAGGCGCTGGCTATCGTCTGCTCGGCGGAAATCGAGGGGCCGTACGCCCTCTTCGGCGAGATTCCCGGCCGTCACGGGCGGGCGCGGGCGGCGGTGACGCTCAAAGACGGCTCGACCTTCTACAATCCCCTGCTCTGGGAGTGTCAGGACGGCTACATCGCCCTCAACCTGCTCCTCAACCCCTCCGCCGCCAAGAACAACGCGGCGATGATGCGGTTCATCGCGGACGACGGCATCGCCACCGGCACGTTCCGGGACTGGGCCTGGGACAAGAAGAGCTGGGGGGACATGAGCCGGGCGCAGGCCGAGGAACTGATGGACATCCTGGGCAAGTTTTTCCGGAACCACACCAAGGCCGAGCTCTTAAAACTCGCCACCGAAAACCGCTTTCAGCTGGGACCGTGCAACAACGCCGAAGACGCCCTCAAATACCCGCAGCTTGAGGCACGGGGCTTCTGGAAGGAAATCGAGCACCCGGAGCTGGGCATAAGCCTCAAATACCCCGGTGGCGCCGTGATGACCACCCAGGGCTACGTGGGAACAAAACACCGGGCACCCCTCATCGGCGAGCACAACGCCGAGATTTATGAGAAACTGGGCTTATCGTCCGACGAGCTTAAAGAGCTTAAAAAGAAAAAGGTGATATAAAGTGACCCCCAAACCTTTCGAAGGCGTCAAACTCATCCAGCTCTGCTGGGCGGGCGTGGGCGTTTATACCTGCAACTACCTTAGCCACTACGGGGCCACCACCATCCGCGTCGAGACGGCCACCCGCCCCGACCCGGTGCGCCTCTTCGCCCCTTACGCCCCTACCGCCAAGCCCGGCGAGCCGCTGGGGCTGGAGCGCAGCGCCTTCTTTTCCATCACCCACACCGCCCCGGAGTACGGCATCGCCCTCGACTTTAAAAAGCCGGAGGCCATCGAGGTCTTCAAGCGGCTGGTGGCCTGGGCCGACGTCGTCGCCGAGGGCTTCCCCACCGGCGTCATGGACAAGCTGGGCCTGGACTACGAGGGGCTCCGGAAGGTCAACCCGGAGATTATCATGTTCCGCACCTGCGGCTACGGGCACACCGGCCCCATGGCCGACCAGCCCGGCTTCGGCAGCATCCTCACGGCGGTAACGATGATGGACACCATGGTCGGCTACCCCGACCGGCCCCCGGTGCCCCCCTCAACCTACTACACCGACCAGCTCTCGCCGATGTACGCCTCGCTGGCTATCATGGCGGCGCTGGACCACAAACGCCGGACGGGCAAGGGGCAGTACATCGACCACGCCCAGATTGAGACGGGCCTCAACTACATGACCCCCCTCATCCTCGACTACCAGGCTAACGGCCGCGAGCTAGCCCTCAAGGGCAACCAGTGCGACGATGCCGCCCCGTACGGCATCTATAAGTGCCGGGGCGACGACCGCTGGGTGGCCATCGCTGTGATGAGCGATGAAGAGTGGCAGAGCTTCGTCAGGGTCATCGGCAGCCCCGCCTGGGCAAAAGACAGGAAATACGCCACCGCCGCCGGGCGCGTTAAGGACAGCGATACGTTGGACAAGCGCGTGGAAGAATGGACAATTAATTATCCGCCCGAGGCCGTCGAGGCGATGCTGCAAAAGGCGAATGTCGGTGCCGGGGTCGTCGCCAACGCCAGGGACATCGACGAAGACCCCCAGATGAACTACTATAATTTCTACCGCGAGCTCGACCACCCCTACATGGGCCGCCGGCGCTACTACCACCCCGCCCCCATCAAGCTCTCCGACGCCGAGACGGCCGTCAATCGCCCCGTCCTGCTCGGCGAGCACACCGAGTATGTCTGTAAAGAGATTCTGGGGATGGCTCAAGAGGAAATCGACAGCCTGAGAGAAAAGGGCGTTTTCGAGTAACTTGTAAGCCCTTCCCCTCCCCTTTCTGAGTTATCTATTCCCACCCAAACCGCCCTCGGCACATCCACGGATTAGCCCGTAGTTTCTCCCACCTTTACCCCCGGGGCGGCGGGGCAGAAAACTCCCGGACTGGCCGTGTATGATGAGGGCGGGCGGGTGGGAAAGAAAATCTCCGGCGGGGCGGCGGTGAGGGGCGAAACCCCCCTCTTTCCAAAATCCCCCTTGCACACACCCCTTCTCCAGAGCTACTATAAACCGTGTACGATATCACCGTTATCGGTGGGGGGCCGGCGGGCAGTTACACTGCCGGGAGGCTCGCCGGGGCAGGCCACCGCGTGCTGGTGCTGGAAAAACGGGCGGCGGTGGGCAAGACCAGCTGCGCCGGTATCGTCGGGCGGGAGTGTATCGAGGCGCTCGATATTCCTGAGACTATCATCCTCCGCCGGCTCAATAGCGCCACCCTCTTCTCCCCCTCCGGCAGAGCCCTCCACATCGAGAGGCCCGAGCCCCAGGCAGCTATCCTCGACCGCGCCACCTTTGATACGATGCTAGCGGAACGGGCGCAAGCGGCCGGGGCGGAATATCGCTTCGAGAGTCGGGCGCTGAACGTCATTACCGAAAGAGATAAGGCCATCACGACGGTCATCCACCAAGATAAAGAGGAGGTCATCGCGTCCCGGGCGGTGGTCGTCGCCGGGGGGTTCAACCCGGGGCTGCTGGAGCGGCTGGGTCTGGGGCCTTACCGCGACTTCACCATCGGCGCCCAGGCTGAGGTGACTGCGCCGGGACTAAAAGAAGTGGAGGTCTATTTCGGGCCGGTGGCGCCGGGCTTCTTCGCCTGGCTGGCGCCCACCACGCCGGGACGGGCTAGGGCCGGGCTGCTGGCACGGCAGCGGCCCGGGCTTTACCTGCGAAAATGGCTGGCGGAGCTGGCCTCACAGGGCAGGATAGCCCAAGACGAGTGGAAAATCAGCTACGGGGGCATCCCCCTGCGGCCGCTGGCCCGTACCTCCGGCGAGCGGCTCATCGTCGTCGGGGACAGCGCCGGGCAGGTCAAGCCCACCAGCGGCGGCGGCATCTACTACGGCCGTCTCGCCGCCGGGGCGGCCGCCGACGTCCTGCACGGCGCGCTCGGCGAGGGCGACCTCTCTGCGAAAAGGCTGGCGCGCTACGAGCGGGCCTGGCGCAAGCGGCTGGGGCGGGAGATTCGCATCGGCTACTGGGCCCGGAAGTTCTACGAGCGCCTCAGCGACCGCCAGGTCGACCGGCTCTTTGAGGTCGTCAGCCGTCGGGGTATTGATACCGCCCTGCTCAACGCCCCCGACCTCTCCTTCGACTGGCACTCCAAGACCATCCTCCGGCTGCTCAAATATCAGGCGGTGGCCGGCATCCTCAATATCGTCAAGCTGCCCTTCAGCGCCGGCCGGATTGACCCGCCCCCCGCCCAACGTTTAGAATGAGATAGAAAGACCGATGACCAACCCCGACGCTAATACCCCCAGCCTGGGCGAGGCCGCCACCGCATACC
>DAOULO010000079.1:0-36880 GCA_034420195.1 Dehalococcoidales bacterium | reverse complement strand
TGCCCCTGCTGCCAGTTCCAGTTCCGCGTCACCGCCGAGAAGAAAGGCATCCCCCTCGAGACCGTTGACTTGGCGCGCTTCGCCGCCGCCACGATGGGCTATAAGTTCCCCGACCCCAACCCGGAGGTACAGCGCCAGTGGGCCGTCTTTGAGGCGATGATTGCCCTGATGACGCCGGAGGGCTTCGCCGCTCTGATGGGGACGATGTGGCCGGAGCTCATCGACGCCATGCCCTTCGGCATGGGTAAGATGATGCGCTTCATGGGCAAAATCCCCGGTGCCCTGACCCTGATGAAACCGATGTTCCCCGTCCTCTTCCCGCGCCTCCTGCCGATGATGATGCCCAAGCTGATGCCGACGATGCTGGAGAGAGTCGGCGAGCGCATCCCCATGCCGGACTACATGCAGGAGCAGATGCCGGAGCTGATGCCCAAGGTGATGGACAACCTGATGCCGCACATGATTGGCGACGTCGTCCCGCTGGTCACCCAGCCGATGATTGACTACCTGCGCGGCCGCCAGCCTTAATCCTTACGCCATCAGAGGCTACGTCTGGCTGTCCCGCAGCACCTTGCCGGTGGCCTTGTCCTTCCAGTAGGCCCGCTGCTGCACCGGCCAGTTAAAGCTAATCGAGCCGGGGCGGGGGCAGTCGTTGACGCAGCAGCCACAGTACCAGCACTCGTCGGGGTGCAGGATGACCGGCGGCTTGCCTTTCTCGGGGTTGGGGATGTAGACGTCCACCTGGCAGACCTCCACACAGTGGTTGCAGCCGTTGCAGACTTCCTCGTGGAAGATTACCGGCGTGTTGGGAGTAACGATATTGGGCAGGGCGTATAGCTTCTTCTCGGTCATATTATCTCCTTATTTACCTCGGTAAACGCCGGTGTAGTCCTTATTGTGGGCCTCGTAGCCGGCCTTCATATCGCCGAAGTAGCGTAGCGGCAGCTTATCCGCCTTGACCTTACCGTTTTCCAGCCTGATAGCCAGGAATTGCTGCCATTCCGGCGGGTCGAGCTGGGGGTAGTCGATGCGGAAGTGATTGAGCATCCGGCTGCTGGCCCGCCGCGCCAGGGCCGCGTTGATGATGATTTGCCCGTGGGTCAGCAGGCTCAGGTCCTCGATGCTGCGCATCAGCTTGTGCGGGTCGAGGGCGTAGAGCCGGGGGACGTGGACTGCCTCGATTTCCTTGAGGGTGTCCAGCCCCATGTTGAGCAGGCCCTCCGTCTTGTACTCGCTGCAGAAGTACTGCATGGCGCGGGCGATGCCGGCGTGCAGCTCCTTCCAGTCGATGCCATCAGTGCGCCTGACGGGCGCGTAGACGCGGGCCTTTTCCATCTTTATCTGGTCGCTGGAGACCTGACCGGCGCCGACCTGCCGCGTGTAGGCGGCGGCCTTGCGCCCGGCGTAGCGGCCCGTGGCCGCAGCGTAGGAGTGGTCGCCGGCGGAGAATATGTTTTCGCCGGCCACGTAAAGCCCGTCCAGCGTCGTCTTCAAGTCCCAGTCGACGACGGGCCCGCCGCCGCCGGCGGTACGCCACTGCGAAGGACTCTCACCTTCAATGAAGCTGTAGTTCTGGAGGAGGTGCTTGGCGGGGTCGAAGCCGCCCTTTTCGTAGCTCTCGATAATGTTCCGGGTGGTGGATTCCTCGCCCAGCATCAGCTTCCAGGTAGCCCGCCGCTCCTTTTCCGGCATGGCCGGGAAGTCCCCGTAGAAGGGCAGGGCGTACTCGCCGCTCCGGATGCCCTTGATGATTTTCTCCATGGCTTCCGGCGAGGGCCGCATGGCGCCACCGTCGGCCCAGCCCTGCACCGGCCAGGGGAGCCGCTTGCCGTTGGCGTCCACCAGGGGGACGTTTTCGTAGCTGGCGTCGCCGGCGCCGCCGTACCAGGTATGCTTGAAGCCGGTGCTCAGCATCATGACGCCGGTCCGCTCCATCATCGTCAGCGCCGCCCCCGCCCGGTAGGCCATGGCGTTGCCGTCGCCGGTGATGGTGCGCGAGCGGAAGGTATTGTAGCCGGCCAGTTCGGTATTGAGCAGGAACAGCGACCAGTCGCCGGCGGTGGCCAGCACGGCGGCCTGGGACTTGAACACCAGGAACTCGCCGGTGCGCCCGTTAAGCCCGGTGGCGCCGACGACCCGCGCCCCCTGCTCGCCCTTTTCGGTGAGGAGGCTGGTGACCATGACGCGGTCGTAGATTTTTACTCCCAGCCGCTGGCATTCTTTCTTCAGGGCGGGCTTGAAGGTCGTCCCCCAGACCCGGATAACGACGTTGTTCAGCTTGTTCTCCGGGTTGCTTTTGAGCGCTCGCCGCTGTTCGGCATCGGGGCCGAAGCTGGCATTGCGCGTGTAGCGCGGCGAAATCATCAGCTTGGTCTTGTCATCGCGTCCTTCGACACCCAGGTACTCGTCCTTGGTATCGCGGATTTTGCCGCCCATTTGCTCCATCTCCACCAGCGTGTCCCAGTCCTCGCGGCACTGTATCTGGTTGCCGATGCCGTTGGCGTAGGGCATCTCGGACATGACCGCCGCCCACTCGTCGGGGTCAACGTTGGAAAGCGGGTTGGCCGGGGCGTTGCACCAGTGGTCGCAGCCGGGGCCGCCGGCGCCGCTGCGGACGGTGTCGCCCTTCTCCACCAGGGCTACGCTGGCGCCCGTCCGGGCGGCGCTGATGGCCGCCCAGCACCCGGCGATGCCTCCGCCGATGACGAGGACATCGCTCTCGACTGTCTGCTCCTGGTCGTAGCGGATAGGGTAGGGCCAGGCGGGCGCCCGGCCGTTGTTTCTCAGGAAATCGTGCCATTTCGCCATGTCGTCATCTCCTCTCTGGTTTACACCGTGAAATACGCGGCTGGGGTGATTATACATCAAAATGGGGATTTATACACATCGCCGGTCTGAGATGGCGTCCCTGGTGCGACTCGAACGCACGACCAACTGCTTAGAAGGCAGCCGCTCTATCCAACTGAGCTACAGGGACGGCTTTCTCCTTCAATTTAGCACCGGCGGGGGCTTCCGTCAAGACGTGGCGGTTTCGCCGGCGGAGGAGTACAATAAATACAATTATGACAACGCCGGTAACGCCGCTCCGCAAGGCGTCGCTGGGCTACTGGTCGGCCGTCTCCATCGGCATCGGGGGCATGGTCGGCGGCGGTATCTTCGCCGTGCTCGGCCTGGCCGTCCAGATGGCTCACGGTGGCACCCCGCTGGCCTTCGCGCTGGCCGGCCTGATTGCCCTGGTAACCGCCTATTCTTACGCCCATCTCTCGGTAACCTATCCCACCCGCGGCGGTACCGTCGAATTCCTCAACCAGGCCTTTGGCGAGGGTGTCTTCACCGGCGGTCTCAATATCCTCCTCTGGCTGAGCTACATCGCCATGCTCTCGCTCTACGCCTACGCCTTCGGTAGCTACGGGGCCAGCTTCTTCCCGACGGCGCTGCAGACCGTGGCTAAACATGTCCTCATCAGCGGCGTTATCGTCCTCTTCAGCGGCCTGAACATTCTGGGGGCCAGGGCCGTCGGCAAATCCGAGGACCTTATCGTCGCCCTCAAGCTGCTCATCCTGCTCGTTTTCCTGGCGGTGGGCATGGGGTCGGTGGACGCCGCCCGGCTGGCACCGTCATCTTGGAGCGGCGCGATGCCGCTGGTGGCCGGCGGCATGATTATCTTCCTGGCCTACGAAGGCTTCGAGCTTATCGCCAATACGGCGGAAAACGTCAAGGAGCCGCGCCGGACCCTGCCGCGCGCCTACTTCACCGCCGTCATCGCCGTTATCGTGCTCTACGTCCTCGTCTCCCTGGTAACGGTAGGGAACCTGCCGGTGGCTAAAATCGTCGCCGCCGAAGACTACGCCCTCGCCGAGGCCGCCCGGCCTTTCCTGGGTACAGTCGGTTTCAGCCTGATTGCCGTGGCGGCGCTGTTGTCCACCGGCTCCGCCATCAACGCCACGCTGTACGGGACGGCGCGCGTCAGCTACGTGATTGCCAAGGAGGGCGAGCTGCCCCGGAAGCTCGACCATCTGGTCTGGCGGCGTCCCATCGAGGGGCTGCTGATTACCTCCGGACTGACGCTATTGATTGCCAACCTCTTTGACCTGACCAACATCTCCATCATGGGCAGTTCCGGTTTTCTCATCATCTTCGCCGGGGTAAACTTCGCCAACTGGCGGCTGGCGGCGCGCACCGGCGCCCGAAGGTGGCTGGCGCTGGCGGGGGGTAGCCTCTGCCTGGTGGCGCTGGCGATACTGATTGCCCAGCGGGCCGCGACGGCACCTAATGAGCTGTGGGTGCTGCTGGCCATGGTGGGGTTTGCCTTCGGCGCCGAGGTCATCTACCGCCGCAGCACCGGCCGGACGATCAAGTCACCTCTACGAAGGTGAGGACAATCGTCAGGGCTTGGTGAAGATATCGGCCACGGCCCAGCCCAGCACACTGGCGCTGGTGACGATAGCCCCGGCGATGAGCACCCCCAGGATAATCGAGAGCAGCGCGTGGCGGAACCTGACGCCGAAGATGACGGCCGCCAGGGCCCCCGTCCAGGCCCCGGTGAAGGGTAGGGGAATGGCCACGAAGAGTACCAGCCCAAGGTGTTTGTAGCGCTCGATGAGCTTACCCCGCCGCCGCGTGCGCTCCAGCAGCCAGTTGAGCCACTGGTTGAGGCGGGGTACCCTGGCCGCCAGCCGCTCCAGCCCGCCGAGCAGGAGCAGGATGAAGGGCACCGGCAGCAGGTTGCCGATGACGGCGAAGAGATAGGCGTAATACCAGGGGAAGTCGTAAACGCCGTAGGCCAGCGGTATGGCGGCGCGGAGCTCGGCGATGGGAGACGCCCCCACGCCAATCACCGTTAGAATGTCGTAAATATTCAAGATACTCCGTGTCGACAGCGGTAAACTGGACTCCGGACGGCCGGACGGGTCGATGGGCTGCCCTGCGAGTGTAGCAAATAGGGCCGGGGAGGGTCAAGCCGGGTAGCTTGACATTATGTTACCGGGGTTGTTACTATGGAAATTAGCCACTCTCACCGCTGACATAAGATTATGCCGAGATTGCTGGATAGAATCGATAGCCCCGCCGACCTCAAAGGGCTGACGCTGGCGGAGCTGGAGGAACTGGCTACCGAGCTCAGGCATGAAATCATCACCACGGTAACCGCCACCGGCGGGCACCTGGCCTCCAACCTCGGCGTCGTCGAGCTGACCATCGCCCTCCACCGCGTCTTCAACAGCCCCCGCGATAAAATCATCTGGGACGTGGGCCACCAGAGCTACGTCCACAAGCTCCTCACCGGCCGCCGTAAAGACTTCGGCACGTTGCGCCAGCACGGCGGTATCTCCGGGTTCACCTGCCGCGACGAGAGCGAGCACGACCCCTTCGGGGCCGGTCATGCCTCCACCTCCATCTCGGCGGCGCTGGGTATGGTGGTGGCGCGCGACCTGGCCGGGGACGATTACAATGTGGTGGCCGTCATCGGCGACGGCGCCATCACCGCGGGCATGGCCTTCGAGGCGCTCAATCAAGCCGGTCACCTCGGCTCGCGCCTCATCGTGATACTCAACGACAACGGCATGTCCATTTCGCCCACCGTCGGCGCCCTGGCCAAGTTGCTGAGCCGGGTGCGCTTCGACCGCCGCCTCCGTAAGGCCAAGAGCCGTGGTCAGCGTATTATTTCGGCGCTGCCCCTGGGGGGAAAGGCCTGGAAACTCGGCCAGAAAATCGAGGACAGTTTCAAGGGGTTTTTCGCCCCCACGCCGCTCTGGGAGGCGCTGGGCTTTGCCTACATCGGGCCCATCGACGGGCATAACATCAACGACCTGGAGACGGTACTGGCCCAGGCCCGCGATAACGCCACCAAGCCGACCCTGGTACACGTCATCACCACCAAGGGCAAGGGCTACACCCCCGCCGAGAGCAACGCCGTCTACTTCCACGGCGTCTCCGCCAAGGGGGCCGGTAAAAAGGAAGCGCCCACCTACAGCGAGGTCTTTGCCCAGACGATGCTCCGGCTGGCCCGCCACGAGCCCCGGCTGGTGGTGATTACCCCGGCCATGCCCGAGGGCAATCGCCTGGACATCGTGGCCGAGGAGTTCCCCGAGCGCGTCTTCGACGTGGGCATCTGCGAGCAGCACGCCGTGACCTTCGCCGCCGGCATGGCCACGCAGGGCCTGATACCCGTGGTGGCCATCTACTCGACGTTTCTGCAGCGCGCCTTCGACCAGATAGTCCACGACGTCTGCCTGCAGAACCTGCCCGTCGTCTTCGCCATCGACCGTGGCGGCATCGTCGGCGACGACGGCAAGACCCACCAGGGTACGCTGGATATATCCTACCTCAGCCTGATTCCCGACCTCATCGTGGCCGCCCCCAAGGACGAGAACGAGCTGCAGCACCTGCTCTATACCGCCATCCGGGCGGGGCATCCCATGGCGGTGCGCTACCCCCGCGGCGCCGGGCTGGGGGTGAAGCTGGACGGGGAGTTCCGCGAGATGCCGATTGGCCGGGGCGAGACCCTGCGCCGCGGCGAGGACGCCGCCATCCTGGCGCTGGGGGCCTCGGTAGCCCCGTCGCTGGCGGCGGCCGCCAAACTGGCCGAGCAGGGCATCGAGACCACCGTCGTCAACGCGCGCTTCGCTCATCCCCTGGACGAGCCCCTGATAACGGCTACGGCCGGCCGCACCCGCCGCCTGGTGACCGTGGAGGAGAACGTCCTCACTGGCGGGTTCGGTAGCTCCGTCGGCAAGCTGCTCCAGGCCGCCGGGATGTGCGATGTTCCGGTAAAAAGTATCGGGATTCCGGACGAGTTTGTCGAGCACGGCACGCAGGCCGTCCTCCGGGCCAAGTACGGCCTGGATGCCAGCGGTATTGCCCGGCAGGTCATGGCGATGTTCCCGGGACGGGCCTCCGGTCTACCTTTAAAGGTCAGGGGTGACGCCCCGGGCGGATAACAGTATAATACGGGCACCCCGGCGTCGGATACCCGGTATCGTCATTAAAAACCAGGAGCGATGCATGAACAAGATGACCGTCAGGGATATCGAAGTCACCGGCCAAAGGGTGCTCGTCCGGGTGGACTTCAATGTCCCCATTGACCCTGAGACCGGCGCCATCACCGACGACAGCCGCATCCTGGCGGGGCTGCCCACCATCAATTATCTCATCGAGCGCAACGCCCGCGTCATCCTCATCTCCCACCTGGGCCGCCCCAGGGGCAAGTTTGTCAAGGAACTCCGGCTCGCCGTCGTGGCCCAGCGGCTCTCCCAGATAATCGGCCAGCAGGTGGGCGTGGCCGTTGACTGCATCGGCCCCGAGGTGGAGAAGTCCGTGGAGGCGCTCAAGCCCGGTCAGGTCCTGCTCTTGGAGAACCTGCGCTTCCACTCCGACGAGGAGACGGGCAGCGCCGCGTTCGCCAAGGCCCTGGCCCGGCTGGGGGATATCTTCGTCAACGATGCCTTCGGCACCTCACACCGCGCCCACGCCTCCATCGCCGGTATTGCCCATTACCTGCCGGCGGTGGCCGGGCTGCTGCTGGAGAAGGAAATCGATACCCTGGGCGGCCTCCTGGAGCACCCGGAGCACCCCTTTACCGCCATTTTCGGCGGCGCTAAGGTCAGCGATAAGGTGGGGATGCTCAAAAACATCAAGGACAAGGTGGACTGCTTCCTCATCGGCGGCGGCATGGTGGCCACCTTCCTCAAGGCCAGGGGGGACGAGGTGGGCCAATCGCTGGTGGAGACCGACTGCGTGGACATTGCCAGCGACCTTATCGCGGAAATCGCCCGCAACCGCACCCGTCTGGTGCTCCCCGTGGACGTGGTGGCGACCGCCAGTATCGATGGGAAATCGAAAGGCAAGGTCGTCGGCATCGACGCCATACCGGCGGACAAGATGATTGCCGATATCGGCCCGAAGACGGTAGCGAATTTCTCCCGCGAGCTGGAGAGGAGCCGCACTATCTTCTGGAACGGCCCGGTGGGGGTGGAGGAAATACCCCGCTTCGCCGCCGGGACGGAGACACTGGCGAAACTCCTCTCGCGGCTGGAGGCCACCACCATCATCGGGGGCGGCTCCACCGCCGAGGTCTTCAACGCCCTGGGGCTGACCTACAAGGTGACCTTCGTCTCTACCGGCGGCGGCGCTTCGCTGAAGTTCCTCAGCGGCGAGGAGCTGCCGGGTGTGACAGCACTTCTGGATGAGGTAATGGTTCCCGAAGTATGATTAGTCATGATTTAATTAAAGAGCTTGCCCGGGCCACACCCACGAAGATTGTCATGCTGGTCATCGACGGTCTGGGCGGGCTGCCCGACCCAAAGACCGGCCGGACGGAGCTGGAGGCGGCCCGCCTGCCGCACCTGGATGCCCTGGCGGCCGAGGGTATCGGCGGTCTGGCCGACCCGGTGGCCCCCGGCATCACGCCGGGCAGCGGCCCCGGGCACCTGGCCCTCTTCGGCTACGACCCGGTGGCCTTCAACGTCGGCCGGGGTGTGCTCGAGGCCGTCGGCATCGATATTGAGATGGCCGACGGTGACGTGGCCGCCCGCGGCAACTTTGCCAGTATGGATGCTAAAGGCATTATCACCGACCGCCGCGCCGGACGCATCCCCACCGAAAAATGTGTCGCGCTCTGTAAGCTGCTTGATGGTCTGACGATTAATGGTGTGCCGGTAGAGGTCTATCCAGTGCGCGAGCATCGCTTTGTGGTGGTCTTCCGCGGCGAAGGGCTGGAGCCGGATATCACCGACGCCGACCCGGGGCGCGCCGGCCAACCCAAGCGTAGGGCTACCGCTCGGAGCCGCCGGGCGGAAAGGATGGCGGCCGTCGCCAATGATTTCATCGCTCAAGCGGAGAAAATCCTGGTCGAGCACCACCCGGCCAATATGATTTTACTGCGCGGCTTCTCCCGGAAACCGAAGCTGCCCACCCTGCCGGAAATCTACAGGCTCAAGCCGCTGGCCATCGCCATCTATCCCATGTACCGGGGCCTGGCCCAGTTGCTGGGCATGACCGTCGCCCCGGCGGGGAAGACGCTGGAAGACGAGATTGATACTCTTAAGGAGAACTTCGCCGCGTACGACTTCTTCTTCCTGCACGTCAAGGGGGCGGACTCGGCCGGTGAGGACAGTGCTTTCACCCGCAAGGTGAAGGTAATCGAGCGGGTAGACGCCGCTATCCCGACGATTACAGCCCTTAAGCCGGACGTGCTCGTCGTTACTGGCGACCACGCCACCCCGGCGGTCTTCGGCGGCCACAGCTGGCACCCGGTGCCCGTCCTCATCTGCGCCCGCTACGCCGGCCGCGATACCGTTAAGACCTTCTCCGAGACGGCCTTAATCGCCGGGGGGCTGGGGCGCCTCGCCTCGCAGCAGATTATGACCCTGGCCATGGCCAATGCTCTCAAGCTGGCCAAATACGACGCTTAGGAGTTAACATGCGCGCGCCGATGATTGCCGGCAACTGGAAGATGAACACCACCGTGGACGAAGCCGTGCGGCTGGTCAAAGCGATGCTCCCCAAAATCGATAAGATTAAAGGGGTAGAAAAGGTCGTCTGTCCTCCCTTCGTCTCGCTGACGTCGGTCGCCAAGGCCATCGAGAAGAGCTCGCTCAAGCTGGGGGCGCAGAACCTCTACTACAAGGAGAAGGGGGCCTATACCGGCGAGATTTCCACGGAGATGCTGGCCGGCCTCTGCGAGTATGTCATTATCGGGCACTCGGAGCGCCGCCAGATTTTCGGCGAAACCGACGAGTTAATCAATAAAAAGGTCAAGGCAGCCGTGGAGAACCTCCTCAAGCCAATCCTCTGCATCGGCGAGACGCTGGCAGAGAACGAGGCCGGGCGTACCGAGGAAGTCCTGACGCGCCAGTTCATGGCCGCCTCCAACCGGCTCTACTTCTTCGGCGGCATGGTCATCGCCTACGAGCCGGTCTGGGCCATCGGCACCGGTAAATCGGCCACCGCCGAGCAGGCCAATAAGACCGTCGGTTTTATCCGCCACCTGGTAGCCCACAAGCACAGCGAGGAGATGGCCGAAGAGGTGCGCATCCTCTACGGCGGCAGCGTTACCGCCGATAACATCACCGAGTTCATGCAGCAGCCGGAAATCGACGGCGCCCTCGTCGGCGGGGCCAGCCTCAAGGCCGATGCCTTCGTCAAGATAGTCCAGCGGACCGCCGCGGCCCGGGGCCCCGCCTGAAGCAATGAAGCGGCTGGTTGCCATCGTCGGCCCCACCGGCATCGGCAAGAGCCGCCTGGCCTTACGCCTCGCCGTCAAGCACGGCGGGGAAATCATCAGCGCTGATAGCCGCCAGGTCTACCGCCACCTGGATGTCGGCACCGCCAAGCCGTCTCCTCAAGAGCTGGCCGCCGTTCCCCATCACCTGATTGACGTCATCAACCCCGACGAAGCCTTCAGCCTGGCGCAGTATCTGGAGCTGGCCCGGGCGGCCATCGCGGATATTTTTAAGCGCAAGAAGCTGCCTTTTCTGGTAGGCGGGACGGGGCTCTACGTGCGGGCCGTGCTGGAAGGATGGCGGCCGCCGGGAGTTTCTCCCGACCCTCAATTCCGCTATAATGAGGAGAGGCGGGCCGGGGAGGGTGGTGCCGACGAGCTTTACACCGAGCTAGCGCGCCTCGACCCGGCGGCGGCGCAAAAGATAGACCCGCGTAACCTGCGCCGCGTTATCCGGGCCCTGGAGGTGCGGACGAGGACGCAGCGGCCCTTCTCCAAGCTGGAGGGCCGAGAGCCGCCGGACTTCGCGCCGTTCGTTATCGGCCTGACGGCCGACCGCCAGGAGCTTTACGCGCGGGTCGACCGCCGCGTGGACAATATGCTGGCGCGGGGGCTGGTGGCCGAGGTGGAAAATTTACGCAAAATGGGGTATGATTTAGATTTACCCGCCATGTCCGGCATCGGCTACCGGCAGGTCGGGCAGTTCCTCCGGGGGGAGCTGACGTTAGAGGAAGCCGTACGCCGGATAAAGACGGCCACCCACCGCTTTATCCGCCACCAGTACGCCTGGTTCCGGCCCTCGGACGAGCGTATCCACTGGTTTGATGCCGCCGGCGGCGAGGCCGCCATCGACCGGGCGCTGGCGGAGTTTTTAAAGGCCGAATAAGCGAGACGAGGAGCGAGATACGGGCATGGACTTTACCAAGATGCAGGGCGCGGCTAACGATTTTGTCGTTGTTGACGCCCGCAACCTAGAGCGCGACTGGCCGGCGCTGGCCGTCGCCATCTGCGACCGTCACCGCGGCGTGGGTGCCGACAGCCTGATACTGCTCATCAACTCGGACAAGGCCGATTTCGGGATGCGCGTCTTCGACGCCGACGGCTCCGAGGCGGAGACCTGCGGCAACGGCATCCGCTGCCTGGCCCGCTACGTCCTGGAGAAGGGGCTGGTCCGCCCGGATGCCCGGGAAATCACCATCGAGACGGTGGCCGCCATCAACCGCGTCACCTGCGAGCAGGAGAACGGCCGGATTACCCGGTTCCGGGCCAACATGGGCCGGCCCCAGCTGGCCGCGGAGCGCATCCCGGTGCGGCTGGAGAAGGGCAGGGGAGTTGACATAAATAATATGTTGACTTATAAGACCTCGGTCAACGGTGTCCCCCTGACGCTCAATTTCGTCTCCATGGGCAACCCGCACGCCGTCTTCTTCACCGACCGCCCCGTGGCCGAGTTCCCTCTGGACACCATCGGCCCGGTGGTGGAAAGGTTGCCCATCTTCCCGCAACGGGCCAACTTTGAGGTAGTCAGGGTGGTGGGTAAGGGCCGCGTGGAGGCACGCGTCTGGGAGCGCGGGGTGGGGGAGACGCTGGCCTGCGGCAGCGGGGCCGGGGCCATCGCTGTGGCGGCCGAATTGCTCGGCTACACGGGAAAGGAAGTTGATATCCAGCTGCCCGGCGGCGTGTTGCGCGCCGAGCGGAACGGCCGCGGCGACGTGGTGCTGGCCGGGCCGGCGGAGACCGTCTTTGAAGGCCAATGGCCGGAGTGAGGAGAGAACCATGGAATTAGCCCGCCGGATTGCCGAACTAAAACCGTATTTATTCGTGGAGATAACCAAGAAAATCGCCGAAAAGAAGGCCCGAGGCGAAGAAGTCATCAGCTTCGCCATCGGCGACCCGGATATCCCCACGCCGAAACATATCATTGATAAGCTCTGCGAGACGGCCCGCGACCCCGCCAATCACCGCTACCCCGAATCGGAGGGCCTCCCCGAGCTGCACCAGGCCATCGCCGACTGGTACCAGCGCCGCTTCGGCGTCTCCCTCGACCCGGCCACCGAGGTGCTGCCGCTCATCGGCTCCAAGGAGGGCATCGGGCACGTGGCCTTCTGCTACATCGACCCGGGCGATACCGCCCTGGTGCCCGACCCGGCCTATCCCGTCTACGCCATCGGCACGGAGCTGGCCGGCGGGCGTCCTTACTACCTGCCGCTGCGGGCGGAAAACGGCTTCCTGCCCGATTTCAAGAAGATTCCCGACGATGTCCTCAACAAGGCCAAGCTGCTCTGGCTGAACTATCCCAATAACCCCACCGGGGCCGTCGCCGAGCTGGACTTCTTCGAGCGGGCGGTGGCCTTCGCCGCCGAGCACGATATTCTCATCTGCCACGACGGGCCGTACTCCGAGGTGGCCTACGACGGCTACCAGCCGGTGAGCCTGATGCAGGCGGAGGGCGCCAAGGATACCGGCGTGGAGTTCCACTCGCTCTCCAAGAGCTACAACATGACCGGCTGGCGTATCGGCATGGTGGTGGGCAACGCCCGGGCGGTGGGGGCGCTGCGGACGCTCAAGTCCAACCTGGACTCGGGGATTCCCCAGGCCATCCAGTACATGGCCATCGAGGCGCTTACCAGCCCCACGCAGGACGCCATCGCCGAGCACAACAACACCTACCAGCGCCGCCGCGACCTCATCTGCGAGGTGCTGGGCAACATCGGTCTGCAGGTGACGGTGCCCAAGGCCAGCCTCTACGTCTGGGCGCGCGTGCCGGAGGGCTATAACTCGGTGGACTTCGCCGCCGACCTCCTCGACCAGGTGGGCGTGGCCGTCACCCCCGGCGTGGGCTACGGCCGTAGCGGCGAGGGCTACGTGAGACTGTCGCTGACCATCCCCGACGCGTCCCTGGTCAAGGGGCTCTCGCGGCTTTCCGGCTGGCGCAATACCCGCCGCCTGACACCCAAGCGATAACGACATTTATCTAACCGAGGTGAGAGCCATCGCCAGAAATACCATTCCCGTCCGCGCCGCGCCGGAGCGGGCCCTGCTGCTGGCCGTGGCCACCAAGGGCAGCCGGGGTCGGGAGACGGCCGAAGACTTCCTCGCCGAGCTGTCCCGTCTGGCCGGGGCTGCCGGGGCCCGGGTGGTCGGGCGCATCGTACAGCCGCTGCCCCATCCCGAGCCCGATTCCTACGTCGGCAAGGGTAAACTGGGGGAGCTGCTGGCGCTGAAGGACACCAGCGAATACGACGTCCTCATCCTCGATGACGAGCTTTCGCCCCACCAGCAGCGTACCCTGGAAGAGACCCTGGGCGTCAAGGTCATCGACCGCGCCGCCCTCATCCTGGACATCTTCGCCCGGCGTGCTCGTACCCGTGAGGGCAGACTTCAGGTGGAGCTGGCCCAGCACCAGTACCTCCTGCCGCGTCTGGCCGGCCAGTGGCGCCACCTGGAGCGGCTGGGGGGCGGCATCGGTACGCGCGGCCCTGGTGAAGCCCAACTGGAGACCGACCGCCGCCTGATACGCCGCCGCATCCAGCGCCTCAAAGAGCAGACGGAGGCGATAAGGCAGCGCCGCGCGCAGTACCGCCGCCAGCGCCAGCTCAGCGGCATCCCCGTCGTGGCCCTGGTAGGCTACACCAACACCGGCAAGTCCACGCTTCTCAACGCCCTCTGCCGCGCCGATATCTACGCCGACGACCGCCTCTTCGCCACCCTCGACCCGACGACGCGTCGCCTGAGGCTGCCCGGTAACGAGTTCGTGCTGCTCACCGATACCGTCGGCTTCATCCGCAAGCTGCCGCCGACCATTGTGGCCGCCTTCCGGGCCACCCTGGAGGAGCTGGCCGAGGCCACTTTGCTGCTGCATGTCGTTGATTTATCTTCGCCGGACGCCAGTGAGCAGTGTCAGACGGTGGAGGCCGTCCTGGCCGAGCTGGGCCTGAGCGAGAAGCCGCGCCTGACGGTGCTCAACAAGATTGACCTGATGCTCGACGCCAGCCGCCAGTGGAATGAGGCATCCGCCCTGGAATATTTCGCGGCGCAGGATGTCGTTGCCGGCGAAGATATCGTGCCCGTCTCGGCGTCCCGGGGCTGGGGACTGGCCCGACTCCTGGCGGCAATAGGGGAGGGAGTCGCCGCCACACCCGTCGGCTGATTTTACATAACGTGATATGGAATTAGGCCCCTTATTCGCCATCCTCACTGCCGCCGTCTTCGCCGTGCCGCAGGTGCTAGTGCGGCGGGTGACCTACCAGTCCGGCGAGAGCTTCACACCGCTGGCGGTCTCGATGCTGGTGGGCACGCCGCTCTTCGTCATTATCGTCAGTCTGGCCAGTGAGTGGCGGGCCTTCGCGTCATTTACCTGGCAGCAGTACGTCCTCCTGGCCGCCGCCGGGCTGGTGCACCTGATTATCGCCCGCTATCTCTTCTTCAGCGCCACGCGCCTCATCGGGGCCAATCCCACCGCCGCCATCACCCGTACCGCCGTTATCTTCTCGGTCGTCTTCGGCGTTGTCTTCCTGGGCGAGACGGTCACCGGCGGGCAGGTCTTCGCCGCGGTGATGATTATGTTCGGGGCGATACTTACCTCGACGGAGTTCAGCCGCCGTACCTTTAAGATTTCGGCGCGGGGCCTCATCATGAGCCTGGCCTGTGCCCTCTGCTCGGCCGGCTCGGCCACTCTCATCCGCCCTGTCTTGACCGAGACCGACGCCATCTACGCCGCCACCTTCGTCATGTACCTGGCCGCCTTTGTCGTGCTCGGCGTGGTAATCCTCTGGCGGCGACACCGCGAACTGGCCATCCTGCCCGGCAACTCCCGTGATTTGCTCCTCTTGTCCGTCGGGGGTGTCTTTCTGGTCGGCGGGCACCTGCTGCGCTTCGCGGCCCTGGCACGCAGCCCGGTGAGCATCGTCCAGCCGCTGATAGCCACCATCGTCCTTTTTGTCCTCCTGTTCTCCTGGCTCCTCAACCGCCGCATCGACGTCTTCAACTGGCGGGTGCTGGCCGGCATCGCCCTGGTGCTGGCGGGCGTCTTCCTGATTTACTAGTAAACCCCCGAAATCCGAAGCTAAGACGCGCTAGAATCAAAATCTGAGGGCTTTTGGGGGCTGGTTAATGGTATTATACTCGTGAATGGCTCAGGAAGGCGTTTTAGGGGGCTGTTGGGAGGTATTTCCCCGCGGGCTAAGCCGCCGATGATGCTGGGTGGCCTGGGTGGGAATAGATTAGTGGTAATGATTGACATAATAGATGATAGGGCTTGTGGTATAATCTGGGGTATGAAATTCATTACGTTCATTAAAAGTAATTGGCGGTTGCTGCTAGTAGTATTATCAGTGAACTTAATAGCATTGGCGATTGAGTGCCTTATAGCATGGAGACTATGGGTTGAACTGAATGGTAGAGAAACATTTGGCCCTCTAAATAGATACTTCTTTTTATGGATATCTATAGGAATAGGTAGCATAGCCATTATAAACTCCATAACTGCATCTTTATTAGCTAGTAACTCACTAGAGTTAACGAGATCTACTACAAGACCATTTCTCAATGTATCTGGAATCAAGGTAAGGTGGAATACTGATGATAAGGGAGTTAGAATAAATTATTTCATTCTTCAAACCGGAAATAAAGGAACCATTCCTGCTGATAAGGTTTCAGTTCTTTTTAATGTAAATAAGACTAATGATAAAAATAATTTGCATACTCTTATTTCAGATAGCGAAATACCTTCGATATGGTTTCCAGGTGAAGGAATGTCAAGCTTAAAATTCAGGGAAGCTGAAACAGACAAATTCATGTTAGACGTTGGTGATGACTTAAAATTGAAGATAGAAATATCTTATCAGAATAAACTCACACAGAAAACTCATAAAACAAGCAGGTCATATCTAGTCAAATGTACTCCAACGGCACATGAAGAACCCAACCCGATTCCAGAAGAAGATGACTGGGATTAGATTATTCTCAAACAACCCCCTCAAATCAAAATCTGAGCGGCTTAGCACATTTCCCCCAGGACAAAATCAACCCGGCCCGCCAGATTTCAATCATTTGGTATTCTCCTCAAGGTTTGCGGCAAGCATGTCGGAGTAGGGGGACACGGCAGGACCAAAAACACCGCGAGCAGCTGGACGGAACAGTCGCCACACAAACCCCAAGCCCTCAGATAAAAATCTGAGCGGCCGCGCTAACTTTCCCCGGAGAAGCGTCACCCGACCACCCCAAAACACCCCCGTTTATGTAAACCCTGTTTCCTGCATTATTATGGGGCGCACAATATATGTTACGTCAAGTCCACGCACGAATAGAGCACGTTTACATAATAAAGAGGTAATCCCCGTCCGGCGCTATTTCACGGAAAACTTATCAGCGCTTCCATCAGCGGCACGCCGGAGGATTATCCGCCGCCCAGTTTCCGCACCATCGCCACCACCGCCTCGCCGGTGGCGCGGGCCTCCCCCAGGGCCGTCGTGCCGATGCCCGCTCCGGGGCTCTCCCTCACGTCGCCCTTCTCACGCCCGTAGCCGGTCGCCCCGCGGATGGGCACCATCCCCTGGGCCAGGAACCACTCGTAGAGCTGCGAGTTCGTCTGCCCGGCGCCAACGCGGCGCAGCGTCAGCACCGGCGCGCCCACCTTACCGGCCAGCTTGTGGCCAAACAGGTAGCAAAAGGTGCGGTCAATGACGGCCTTGGCCTGGGCCGTATAGGCGTGGAAATAGACCGGCGTGCCGAAGAGGATAGCGTCGGCGGTCTCCATCATTATGTAAAGGGGCTCCATATCGTCCCTAATCTTGCACTTACCTGTCTGGAAACAGCTGTGGCACCCGTCACAGCCGGCGATTTGTTTATCGTGGACGAGGAAGATATCCGTCGCCGCGCCCGCCTCGCGGGCAGCGGCCAGCGCCTCCTCGACCATAATCTGGGTATTACCGTCCTTGCGCGGGCTGCCGACGATGCCGAGTACCTTCATGAAATGCCTCCTCATATGATTTGATGATTATCGGTGCGAAATATTATTTATTTGTCAAGACTCCCCTGATTACATCACGATAACGCTGGTAAAGATAGGCGCTTACCAGGAGCAGTATACCCAGACCGACGAAAGCCCCGATGCGATAGCCCAGTTCGAGCCGAAAAACATCGTAAACAAATACCTTGACAATGGAAATCGCCAGCAAACCCAGCGCGCCGATTCTCACGTAACGCCAGCGTTTGACAATCCCTGTAATCAGTCCGGCCAGGGCATAGACGGCCCAAACCGCGGTGAGTGACAGGTTCTGGGCATCTTTGAGTCCTTCCACGGCGGCCGGGCTGGCACCTCTCAGGGCAACGTCGAAAGACTGCCATACCTCAAAACTAAGTATCCAGATAGTCAGGAAATTAGCGCTGATCAACAGAACCGCGAGCGGTCTTGTCAGCCCTGGGGATTCTGCCCTTCGCCTCCAGAGCAGGTACGCCACCAGGTAGGTCACCACAATCCCGACAACAAAGGCCAGGAAACGTTGGTTAAGTATCGGTTGCAAGGTACTTATCGCCACGGTGGTATCAAAGAACAGCAATCGCACCACCATAGCGATAAAAATTAGATAGCCATAGTGACGAAGCCGGGGCTGGTGGAAGGTGAACGAAAGCTGGGTCAGCACCACGAGCTCGGCGGCCCAGACGATGGTAGTAAAGGCACTGTCCCCTAGCTGTATCGGAATTGCTACCGAGAGAAGTACCAACGCGATGCCAATACTCAAAACACCAAGCCGGGATATCCCAGCCTGCCGCCTGGTAGCAATGTAAGCGATGACGCCGTAGAACAACGCCAGGACGAAGACAAAACCACCCATCCACTCGCGGTAATTATGCCACAGTATTCCCAGGCTGATGCCGAAGTAGGCCGCGGCATTGAGCAGCATTAGGCCAAAATCAAATGGCTCCGGAGCCAGGCGCCGGATGAGATGATGGAGCGAAGTTGCCCCCACGAATAGCAAAAAGATAATGGTAATGCCTGCCTCGGCTGTACCAACGCTAATTACATCATTGAATTCGGCATACCAGGCACCGTAAGTGATCAGGGAGCACACCAGGGCCAATAAAGTGAACCAGCGCCAGTTGCGGAAATTTGCGAGTATCAGTACACCAACGTCAACGACGATAATATAGGCCAGGAGCTGGATTCCGCTACTCAGGCTCACGGCAATGGCTTCCCGGTTACCAAAGGCACCGAGTATGAATGGTGCGAAGAATGCCCCGAAGATGCTGATTATCGCCAGCGCCATCGAATTATAGTAGATAGCCATGGCGGCCGAAGCTATACTGAGGACAAACAGACAGCCGAGGGCTACGTATACGTTGACCAGCGCGTAGATGGAAAACGAGGCAAAGATGGACAAATACATGATGGCCACGCCACCGCCGCTGAGAACCCGCGTCAGGATGGGATATCGGTTGTGCCAGTGAAATGCCAGACCGATGAGCACTAGCCCCGCGATAATCCCCAGGACAATCCGGCCGACCGGGCCGAGCCATTGGTTGTCAAAGGCGTACTTTAGAAAGAAACCGGCGCCGATAATAAGGGCGATAACCCCGACCCTGGCTAGCCAGCTACCGCCGAGTATCTGTTCCCATTCCCTTTCCTTCTTAGCTTCAAGCTTCGGCGCAGGCCTGGATGTCGTCGGCGTCTCCGGGGGGACAGCGGCCGTTTCAGGCTTATCTACCGGGATACTGACTGGCGGTTCGGTGACGGCCGGGGGTTCGCCGATGCGTGCCGCGGATTCCAACTCGTCCAATCGCTTGTTAATCCGCCACATCTGGCGGCGCAAGCGGCTGATTTCCTCGATTAATGGCGACTGCTTCTCGCTGGCGTCGACTAACGCTGGAGATAACGGCGAACCGCAGTAAATGCAGTATTTGGAATCTGATTTGTTTTCTTTACCGCAATATGAGCACTGCACTACGCCCCCTCGTTGGCGGGGATTTAGCTTCAGAAGTGGGCTCGGTAGGGTTCGAACCTACGACCAACCGGTTATGAGCCGGCCGCTCTGCCGCTGAGCTACGAGCCCGTAAGTCTCCCCTATTTTACCCTGCTACTTTTTCAATATCAAGGCAGTTTGAGGTTTGCTCCCCCGCCACCCAACGGTGTTATCTATTCCCACCCGGCCGCCCAGTATCATCAGAGGCTTAGCCCGGAGTGTTCTACCCCCTGCCCTACCGGGTGTTTAAGAGGGGGCCTTGCCCCCTCTTTGTAAAATCAATCCCCCCTCTCCAAACGGAATATCAATGGCTTACTTTGGTGCTGAGTTTGGAGAGGGGGACAAAGGGGGTGAGGTTTACAGATTATGAGGCTTGGTGAATAAATATACTTTTCTGTTTTACGTGCTCAAGATATCTTTAAAAGGAGGTTATCTTAATAGCCCCTTTTTATACAAGATGAGCAATAAAATAACTGCCGAAACAGGGCATACTACAGCAAGGAAATTTACCCAGGGAATCCACCATGGTACAACAACTTGAGCTATTAACTGACCGGCCTTTTCGGGTGATGGACTAATTGCATAGTTTATGAATAAATAGCCCATCATCCCTATTGATGATATGATGACTAAATTCTTAAAAATTCTCATCTTACTCATATTATTATACACCATGTTGACAAAGGGGGTAGCGGAAGTCGCGTGATAAGAGCCAGATGATTACGCCGCTAAGGAGGCCAGCCCGGCTAATATTATGTGAAGTGTGCCCTACTGAAAAGAAATGGAGCCAGCGATAGGATTCGAACCTACGACAAGCGGTTTACGAAACCGCTGCTCTACCCCTGAGCTACGCTGGCGGACTGCCTCAATGATAGCATCCCCCGCCCCGCTTGACAAGCTATCCCCTACCGCGATAGCGAAGGCGTGGCCAGGGTGTAGTCCTTGCCGTCTCCCGGAAAAACGTCCCGCAGGCGCAGCGTTCGCCCCGTCTGAATGGCGCGGAAGCCGTACTTCTCGCGGATACGGTCGATGGCCTTATTGAGCCGCTCCAGCCGCAGCTCGGCGGTGGCGAACATGTCCAGCTGCCGCCCCGGCGTCAGGCGGGAGACGCCGATGCCGATAAGCCGCACCGCCTGGTTGCCGCCGGCCAGTTCTTTGGTGAGCAGTTGCGAGCCGGCCGCGAAGATGGCCTGGTCGGCGTCCTGGGGGTGGGGCAGGGTCTGCTGGCGGGTGATGGTGGTGAAATCGGCGTAGCGCAGCTTGAGGCTGACGCAGCGTGCCCGTTTCCCCTGGTTACGCAGCGACCCCCCTACCCGCTCGCCCAGGTAGCGCAGCGTCGCCATCAGTAAAGCCTCGTCCCGGACATCTTCCCCGAAGGTAGTCTCCCGGCTGATAGACTTGGCCTCGCCGGGGGCGGTCACGCGGCTGTCGTCAAGGCCGTTGGCATGATTATGTAATGTTACCCCGTAGCTGCCGAAACGCTCCTTGAGGGTGGCTACCGGCAGGGCTGCCAGTTGGCCGATGGTAGCGACGCCCATCTCCTTGAGCACCAGCTGCCCCCTCTTGCCGACGCCGGGCAGGTCGCTCACGGGCAGCGGCGCCAGGAAGGCACGGTCGCCGCCCTCCGGCACCTCCAGCAGGCCGTCCGGCTTGGACCTGTCCGAGGCGACCTTGGCCACCACCTTGCCGCCGGCGATACCGATGGAGGCGCACAGGCCCAGCTCGTCCTTGATGCGCTTTTTAATAGCCGCTGCCATCTGCTTAATCGAGCCGTGGAGCGACTCGAAGCCGGTGACATCCAGGTAGGCCTCGTCGAGACCGGCCGGCTCCAGGTGCGGCGAGAAGTCGGCCAGGATGGCCATAAACCGGCGCGAGGCGTCGCGGTAGCGCTTGAAGTCCCCCTCGATGAAGATGGCCTGGGGACAGAGACGACTGGCCGTGACCAGCGGTATCCCGGAATGTAGCCCGTAGGCGCGCGCCTCGTACGAAGCCGCCGCCACCACGCCGCGGCGGTCGGGCTTACCGCCGACGACCACCGGCTTGCCTCTGAGCTCCGGGCGCAAGACCTGCTCCACGGAGACGAAGAAGGCATCCATATCAACGTGCAGGATACGGCGCGCCATCATCCTTCCCCCTTTATAATTTCCTTCAAGCGGCGCTCGAAATTCCCCCGGGCGATGAGGATACGGCGGCCGCAGCCGAGGCACTTGAGGCCAATATCCGCCCCCAGCCGCACCACCTCCCAGGTATCGCTGCCGCAGGGGTGGGGCTTCCTGAGACGGACAGTATCACCGAGGTTAACTTCCGGGGGCATCACCAACCACCTAGAGGAAGCTATTGATGCGGTCGCGCAGCTCCCGCGCCGCCTTCCGGGCGGCGGCGGTAAAGTCCTTACCGCGCGAGGCATAGATAATTTGCCGCGAGGAGTTGATAACCGTCCTCTCCGCTTTGATATCCATGCCGTACTTCACCGCCAGCTCCAGCGCGCCGCCCTGCGCCCCCACGCCGGGTATCAGCAGCGGCAGCTCGAGATACCGCTCCCGGATGAGTTTGAGCTCCTCGGGATAGGTGGCCCCCACCACCAGCCCCAGGTTGCCGGCGGCGTTCCATTTAGCGACCTTGGCGGCGACGACCTCAAAGAGCGGCTTACGCCCGTCCTCCGTCTCGCAGGCCAGCGACTGAAAATCAACGGCACCGGCGTTGGAGGTGCGGCAGAGGACGAAAATGCCCTTGTCTTCGTACTTGATGAAGGGCTCCAGCGAATCCAGCCCCAGGTAAGGGCTGGCCGTAGTGGCATCAAAGTGATAGTAGTCAAAAAGGCTCCGGGCATAGGCCCGGGCGGTGTTGCCGATGTCGCCGCGCTTGGCGTCAATAATCACCGGGATGTCGGCGGGGATATATTCCCGCGTGCGCTGGAGGGCTGCCAGCCCCTCGGGGCCGAGCGCCTCGTAGAAGGCGATATTGGGCTTGTAGGCACCGGCCAGGTCGGCGGTGGCATCAATGATAGCCTTATTGAACTCGAAGACCCCCGTGTCCTCCGGCATCAGGGCCGGGTCGGGGTCGAGCCCGATGCAGAGCCGGCTGTCGTTCCGGCGGATGGCCTGGGCCAGCTTTTCGACGAATTTCATGACTCGTGTGGCAGAAGGCGCACTACCCCCTGTTAAGGCTTAAGCGAGCGGCGATTAACCTTCCGGCGAGAGGCTCAGGGCTTCGTGGACCTCGGTAATGGCCTCCGGGGGCAGCATCTTGGCCAGGATTTTCTCCAGGGCCATGGTGTGGCTGCAGAGACCCCAGCTTGCGTAAAAGTGGCAGGTGCAGTGCCACTGGCCGTCTTTGTAGCTGACATCATAATCGCTGTTCTCGCCGCGGAACTTTACCGCCAGTTCGTAGAAGGTAACCCGGTCCGTTTCTTCAGCGTAACGCTTGGCTTTTTCGATTTTGCCGATGAGGCTCGATTGCATCCTCGTTACCTCCTTTTAATCCAAAGGCACTGTCTCTTTCGAGTCCAGTGCCCTCACTTTGCCGTTAAATTATTCAGGCTTACCGCCTGACTTTGATAACTCATGGCCCTAGTCCCCCACTCCCTGAAATTGTACCCCATTTACCCCGGTAAGTCCAGCCGCCGTCACGAAGGAGGCCGGGCGAATTTTGTTAAATTTTTTCAGGAACTAAGCCACAAAACATCCCCGCAGAGGTCGTTATCGTGGGGGCGAGAAGCAAACGATTCATACTCTTCTCTGGCCTGACCGACGGTGGTGGTCTCGCCGTGGCCGGGGTAGATTACCGTGTCGTCCGGCAGGGTTAATATCTGGCCGGTGATGGACGCGATAATCTGGCGGAAGGCCCCCGGCGTGGCCGTCTTGCCGGGGCCGCCGGGGAAGATAGTATCGCCGGCGAGGAGGTGCCGCCCGGCCAGGAAACAGAGGCCGCCCGGCGTGTGCCCCGGTGTATGCAGCACCTTAAATTTAATGCTTCCCAGAGTGATTTCGTCGCCGTCTTTGAGACTGATTTCCGGCGGCGGGGAAATCCGGGCCGCATCGGCGGGATGGGTGGCCAGTGGCACTTTCAGCCGCTGGCGCAACTCGCCCAGGGCTCCGGTATGGTCGAAGTGGTCGTGGGTGAGTAGGATATAGCGGGGCGTGGTGTCCTTCAGGGCATTGATGATTTTACCAACGTCCGCCGGGGCGTCCACCACCAGGCTCTCGCCTGTCGCCGGGCAGACCACGATGTAGGCATTGGTACCCCAGGGGCCCAGCGTCAGCCGCTCTATTTTAATATCGGCTTCATCGGCCAGTACCGTCATAGGCCTCCCCCTTTTATCCGGGTGTTGCCGAACCGGCTACTAAAATTATAACATCTTACTGACGATGAGAGAAAGACTGGCCCGGCTGACCTCCAACCTGCTCAATCCCTTTCTGGTGAGCTTCGTGGTCATTGTGCTGCTCGCCTTCCGGGACACGGCGAATACCGCCGCGGCCCTAAAGTGGGCGGCGGTATCGCTGGCGCTGAGCGTGGCGCCGGTATTTGTTGTCGTCGTTTATCTGGTCCGGCAGCGTAAGCTCGACGGCATTTTCGTCAGTCACCGCCGCCAGCGCCACTGGCTCTACCTGCTGGCCAGCGTCCTGGCCGCCGCCGGCTGCGGCGTGCTCTGGTCTTTCCAGGCGCCTTACCTCCTCAAGGCCGCCTTCACCGCCGGACTGGCCGCTTTGGTGGCCTTCATGGTGATTAACCTCTTCTGGAAAATAAGCCTGCACACGGCCTTCCTGGCGGCCGCGGTGACGGTGGTGGTGATGGTCTACGGGTCGGTGGCGGCCTGGTCTTGCCTGCTACTGCCACCGGTGGCCTGGGCCAGAATCGAGCTCAAGCAACATTCGTCGGTGCAGGTGATTGTCGGGGCAGTACTGGCGGCGGGTATCGTGGCAGGAGTCTTCTGGGGCCTGGGGGCTGCCTAGGCTCTAGCTTAAAACCGGTTGCGGAAAAAGCCACCGGTACGAAACACCTCGAAGCGCGTGCGGCGGCTCTGGCGGTTGATACGTTCTTTTTTCCGCGTCATGTCTCGGGTAGCCCAGCAGATAAAATCATCAAGGGCGTAGACGATTCTCTTGAGCACGTTAAGGATTATGATAAATCCCTTCGGCATCCTCCCCTCCTTCATCCTCCCCTATTTCCTCCTCCTTCTGCAGGAGGGCCTCCAGCTGCTCCATGAGGCGGGCGGCACGCGGGTAGCCGATATGCAGCTTGCGCTGCAGGAAAGAGGTTGAGACTTTCTCGTACTGCCGGGCCAGTTCCCGGGCCTGCTCCAGCAGGGGGTCGCGGGGGTGCCCGCCGATGGTGCCCGCCGGCGTGGTGGCCACCAGCGTCTCCATGCGGAGCCTGTCCGGCGCCTCCGGCTGCTGGCTGCCCCAGAAATAGACCAGCCGGTCGATCTCCGGGTCGGAGAGGAAGCAGCCCTGGAGGCGCTTGGGCTTGGCCGCCTCGGTGGGCATGTAGAGCATGTCCCCCTGCCCCAGCAGCTTTTCGGCGCCGGCGCTGTCGAGGATGGTGCGCGAGTCCACCTGCGAGGTCACCGCGAAGCTGATGCGGGTGGGGAAGTTGGCCTTAATCAGCCCGGTGACCACGTCCACCGAGGGGCGCTGCGTGGCCACGACGAGGTGGATGCCGGTGGCGCGGGCCAGCTGGGCCAGCCGGCAGAGGCTGCTCTCGACCTCGTCGAAGCCGGCCATCATCAGGTCGGCCAGCTCGTCGATAATGAGGATGAGGTAAGGCAGCTTCTCGCTGCCCTCCTTGTTCTTATTATATCCCTCGATGTGCCGCGCCCCGGAGGCGGCCAGCTTCCGGTAGCGCTCGTCCATCTCCTGAAGGAGCCAGCGCAGGGCGGCGATGGCCTTTTTGCTGTCGATGATGACCGGGGTGGCCATATGGGGCAGGCTGTTGTACTGCGTCAGCTCGACGCGCTTGGGGTCGACGAGGATGAAGCGGATATCGTTGGGGGTGTTATTCATCAGCAGGCAGCAGATGATGGTATTGAGACAGACCGTCTTGCCGCTGCCGGTCGCCCCGGCGATTAAAATGTGAGGCATCTTGGTGAGGTCGGCGGCCACGGCCTCCCCGCCGGCCCCCTTACCCAGGGCCAGGGTCATCTGGGTCTTGGCCGCCAGCTTCTGGAAGGCGGGACTTTCCACCACGCCGCGCAGGGACACCATGTCCGAGGTCATGTTGGGTACCTCGATGCCGACGAAGTTCTTGCCGGGTACGGGGGCCTCGATGCGGATGGTGGGTGCGGCCAGGGCCAGGGCCAGGTCGTTGGCCAGAGAGGAGATTCTCTCCACCTTGACGCGCGTCTTGGCCACCTCCTCCATCCTCACCTGCACGTTGCCGTCGCGGTCGCGCTCCTTGATTTCTTTGTATTTTCTCACCCAGCCGGGCTCGACGCCGAACTGGGTAACGGTGGGGCCGGCGTTAATCTGCACCACCTTGGCCTCGACGCCGTAGCTGCCCAGCGGCTCCTCGATGAGCTTGGCCCGCTGGACGTTATCGGCCTGGCTGAACTGCACCTCCGGCGAGACATCGAGGATGTCCAGGGGCGGCAGGCGCCAGCCGTCCTGGATGACCAGGTCCGACGCCTCGCCGTATTTCCTCCAGACGTCCTCAGCCACCTGGCGCAGTTCCTTCTGGGGTTCCGGCGGTGGCGCCGGCTCGGCGGGCTTTTCGGCAGGTTTCTCGGCGGCGGGACGCCGCGCCGCCGCCGCTCTTTCCGCCATGTCCTCTAGCCGCTTCATGGAGGTGCTTACCTCCGGGGCGATGACGGGGGCGTCCATCTCCGCCGGTAGCGGCGGTTTCTCGCCGGACGGGGGGCGCTGACGGATGAGGCGCGGCTGTGACGGGGGCGGCTCGTGCCGGACGGGGCGCTGCCTGGCGGGGGGACGGCGGAAGGTATCGGCTACCCAGTTGAAGAAGCGACCGATGGCCCGGAAGCTGGGGCGCGGCACCGCCAGCAAAATGCCGACAATGACGAGCCCGGCCAGCCGCAGGGGGCCGACGATTTCTTCGTTGGGGAAATTGATGATGGCCCGGCCGAACTTGCCGCCGAGGCTATCGGGCAGGTTCGGGCCGTCGGTGAAATAGCCCAGGATGCCCCAGACCGCCAGGGCGAAGGCGATGCCGCCCAGCCAGCGGTTCCAGCGGCGAATGAACGAGTCGGCGCGGCGGCTCCAGAGCATGACGATAACGGTAATGATGGCGGCTAAAATGAAGATGAAACCCCAGCCGAAGAGAGAACGGACGGTGGCGTAGGCGTCCTGGAGGTTATCCCAGAAGACGGCTAGCAGCACCACCACGATGATGAAGACGACGAATTGCCGGAAAGGCCGTGACAGGAAAAACCGGGAAGAGCCACCCGCAGGCGGCGCCTTGACGGCCCTTTTCCGCGGGGCGGGCCTGGCTCGGGGGGGCGGTTTTTTTCTCGCTGGCATACGGTTATACCCTCACCATGAAGGGGAGAATCATGGGGCGGCGCTTGGTGCGCTGGTAGTAGAACTTCTCCAGGGTGTCCTTGACCTTGGTGTTGATGAAGTTCCACTCCGGGGCGCGGCCGCCGCCGTGGTCGATGGTCTTGGCCAAAAGCTCCCGGCTCTCGTCCATCATGTCCTTGAACTCGCGCGTGTCCACGAAGCCCCGGGTAACGATATCCGGCTTGCCGACCACCTTGCCGGTCTGGCGGTTAACGGCAATAATCACAACAACGATACCGTCGCGCGAGAGCATGCGGCGCGTGCGCAGGACGACTCCGCCGATGTCGCCGACGCTGAGGCCGTCGACGTAGACGTGCCCCGAGCCGACCTTGCCGTTGATTTTAGCGGAATTGGCCGTCAGTTCCAGGACGTCGCCGTCCTCCAGGATAAAGATATTCTCCGTCGGCATCCCCACCGCTTCGGCCAGGCGGGCGTGCAGGCTGAGGTGGCGGTACTCGCCGTGGATGGGGACGAAATAGCGCGGCTTGACCAGGCTCAGGATGAGCTTGAGCTCCTCCTGGCTACCGTGGCCGTGGACGTGCACCCGGCCCAGCTTGTCGTAGATGACGCTGGCGCCCTGCTTGAAAAGAGAGTCCACGGTGCGGTTGACCAGCGACTCGTTGCCCGGCACCGGCGTGGCCGAGAGGACGATAGTATCGCCGCGCTGGATGTGCACGTGGCGGTGGTCGCGGTTGGCGATGCGCACCAGCGCCGAGGTCGGCTCGCCCTGGCTGCCGGTGGTCACCAGGACGATACGCTCCGGCGGCAGCCCCTTGAGCTCGTCAATGCGCCCCAGGATGCCCTCCGGGGCGTGGAGATAGCCCAGCTCTAAGGCCATCTTGGTGGTATCCATCATGCTGCGACCGACGATAAAGACGCGCCGCCGGTGCTTGGCGGCGGCGTCGATGACCTGCTGCACGCGGGAAATCAGCGACGAGAAGGTGGTGACGATGACCCTCCCCGCGGCGCTGGCGATAACCTGCTCCAACGAATCGCCGACGGTGCGCTCCGAGGGCGTGTAGCCGGCCAACTCGGCGTAGGTGGAATCGGAGAGGAGCAGCAGCACCCCCTGCGAGCCCAGCTGGGCCAGCCGCGAGAGGTCGGTGCCCCGGCCGAATACCGGCGTGTGGTCGATTTTGAAATCGCCGCTGTGGATGATAATGCCCACCGGCGTGCGAATGATGACCCCGGCGGCGTCGGGGATGGAGTGGCAGACGGGGAAAAGCTCTATCCGGAACCGCCCCAGGGTAACTTCCTGGCCGGGGGCCAGCACCTTTAAATTTACCCCCTCACGTGTCCGGCGCTCCTTGAGCTTGACGCGAATCAGCCCGTTGGTGAGCTTGGTGGCGTAGACGGGCACATTGTCCAGCTGCGGCAGCAGGTAAGGCAGCGCCCCGATGTGGTCTTCGTGGCCGTGGGTGATGACGATGCCGCGCACCTTTTCCTTACGCTCCACCACGTAGCTCAGGTCGGGGATGACCAGGTCAATACCCAGCATCTCCTCCTCGGGGAACATCAGGCCGGCGTCGATGATGAGGATGTCGTTCTCGTACTCCAGCGCCATCATGTTCTTGCCGATTTCGCCCAGCCCGCCGAGAGGGATAACCTTGAGTTTAGACCTGGCCATTAGTTCATACCTCGAATAAGTTGAGCTGCTGGGGCTCGGGCTCGTGCTTCTCTTCGGCGACCTTATCGGCCTCGGCGAGGAGCGCCGGAATCTTGAGCATATCGGCCTCGATGGCGGTCCGCAGGCTCTGCTGGTGCAGGGCGGCCGCCGGGTGGTACATGGCGAAATAGATGACCCCGTCGCGCTTGACGGCGGTGCCGTGTATCTTGCTGATGGTCTTGCCGGGGAAATATCTGGCCATGGAGTAGCGTCCCAGGGTGACAATCATCTTGGGCTGGATTATCTCGATTTGCTGGTCCAGCCAGGGACGGCAGTTGGCTATCTCCGTGGGCAGCGGGTCGCGGTTGGAGGAGGGGCGGCACTTGATGACATTGGCGATAAAGACCTGCTGGCGGCTGAGGTTGATGGAGGCCAGCAGCCTGTCCAGGTACTGGCCGGCCGGCCCCACGAAGGGCCGCCCCTGCTGGTCCTCGTGCCAGCCGGGGGCCTCCCCGATGAACATGATGGCGGCGTCCTCCGCCCCCTCTCCCGGCACCACTTTGTTGCGAAACTTGGCTATTTCACACTTCTGGCAGAGCGCAATCTGCTGGTTAAGCTCACTCAGCGGCGTCATCTCGCTATACCTGAAAAACCTGTTTTAAAGCCATATTACTTACTAGGAATGATAACACCGCCGGGGGGTCAAGTCAATTTATCAATAGGTAAATATCTTGCCCCGCCCCCTACCCTGCTGAGTTATCTATTCCCACCCGGCCACCCTCGCGGCGTCAACTGCTTAGCCCGTAGTTCTCCCCTCCCCCACAGGGTATTTAAGAGGGGCGAAGCCCCTCCCCGGCTTGCCGTGTTACGTTTACTACGAGTATAATAGTACCCGGAAATTCGTTTTCAGCAGGTGAATAGATGCAGCAATACGGTCTGGATAACATCCACAACACGGTCTTACTCTCCCACGGCGGCGCCGGCAAGACTTCCCTGGCAGAGGCGATGCTCTTCACCGCCGGGGCCGTCAACCGGCTGGGCAAGGTTGACGACGGGTCTTCCACCTCCGACTACGACCCCGACGAGATAAAGCGTAAAATCAGCATTAATCTATCACTGCTGCCCTGCGAGTGGCGGGAACACAAGCTCAATATCCTCGACGCCCCCGGCTATACCGATTTCGTCGGTGAGGCCAAGGCCGGCCTGCGCGTCAGTGAGGGCGCCGTCATTGTCATCGACGCCACCGCCGGCGTGGAGGTGGGCACCGAGCAGGTCTGGGGCTACTGCGAGGAGGCCGGTCTGCCCCGGCTCGTCTTCGTCAACAAGATGGACCGCGAGAATGCCGATTATGTCAAGGTCGTCGGCGAAATCCAGGCCAGACTGGGCAAGAAATGCCTGCCGCTGCAGCTGGCTATCGGCGCCCACACCAGCTTCGAGGGCGTCGTCGACCTGCTGACGATGAAGGCCTATACCGGCGCCGGCGCCCAGGCCAAGGAAGGCGAGGTGCCGGAGGCTCTCAAGACCACGGCTGATAGCTACCGCGAGAAGCTGGTGGAGGCCATTGCCGAGCTCGATGACGCCCTCATTGAGAAATACCTGGGCGGCGAGGAAATCTCCCCGCAGGAGCTTACCAGCACGCTGCGCCGGGCGGTTATCGAGGGTAAAATCGTGCCGGTGCTGGCCGGCGCGGCGCTGGGGAACATCGGCACGGCCCGGCTGCTGGACGCCATCCACGACTACCTGCCCACCCCCAAGGAGGGCAAGGTCCTCCTGGAGAAGGGCGAGGCGGAGCCCAGCGAGGGCGGGCCACTGGCGGCCCTAGTCTTCAAGACCTCGGCCGATCCCTACGTGGGTAAGCTCACCTATTTCCGCGTCTACAGTGGCGCCATAAGCTCCAATTCTCAGGTGTTCAACGCCACCCAGAACGCCGCCGAGCGTATCGGCCAGCTCTTCATGATGCGCGGTAAGACTCAGGAACCGGTACAACAAGTTAGCGCCGGCGATATCGGCGCCGTGGCCAAGCTCAACGTCACCGCTACCGGAGATACCCTCGGCGCTCAGGACAAGCCGGTCAAGCTGGCCGGCATTTCTTTCCCCAAGCCCATCTTCAACGAGGCCGTCTACCCCAAGACCAAGACCGACGTGGATAAGATGGGCACGGGCCTGGCCCGCCTGGCCGAGGAAGACCCGACGCTGACTGTCCACCGCGAGATAGGCACCGGCGAGACGATTATGTCCGGTATGGGCGAGACCCACCTGGCCGTGGCGGCGGAGAAGATGCAGCGCAAGTTTGGGGTGAACGTGGAGCTGGCCACTCCCAAAGTCCCCTACCGCGAGACCATCACCGCCCCCGCCAAGGCCGAGTACAAGCACAAGAAACAGTCCGGCGGGCACGGGCAGTACGGGCACGTCCTGCTGGAGATGGAGCCCCTGCCGGAGCGCGGCGAAAATGAATTTACCGATAGAATCGTCGGCGGCTCCGTACCCAAGAACTACATCCCGGCGGTGGAAAAGGGCGTCCATGAGGCCTATCAGGAAGGCGGGCTGGCCGGCTACCCCGTCGTCGGCGTTAAGACGACCCTCTACGACGGCTCCTTCCACCCGGTGGACTCCTCGGAAATCTGCTTCAAGATTGCCGGGGCGCAGGCCTTCAAGAAGGGCGTCATGGAGGGCAGCCCCATCCTGCTGGAGCCCATCATGAACCTCAGGGTAACCGTCCCCGGCGACCTCACCGGCGATATTATCGGCGACCTCAATACCAAGCGCGCCCGCGTCATGGGGATGAACCCCGAGGGTGAGAAGAACATCATCGAGGCACAGGTGCCCCTGGCCGAGGTGCAGCACTACGCCATCGACCTCAAATCGATGACGCAGGGGCGGGCCATTTACGACATGGAGTTTGACCACTACGAAGAGGTGCCCGCCAACATCACCCAGAAAATCGTCGCCCAGCGTCAGGCCGAGAAAGAGTAAAATCCCTACTTCAGGAAGGGGTTAGCGCGTTTCTCGGTGCTGATGGTCGAGTCCGGGCCGTGCCCAGGGTAGACAATCGTCTCCGGCGGCAGTGTCAGCAGCTTGGTCTTTATCCCCCCGATGAGCTGGTCGTAGTCCCCGTCGATTAAATCGTAGCGGCCGATGCCGTAGTTGAAGAGGGTGTCCCCGGTGAAGACGACCCCCTCCCCGGCCAGGCTGATGCCGCAGGGGGTGTGCCCCGGCGTGTGCAGCACCGTGAAACGCAGTTCCCCTATCTCAATCTTGTCGCCGTCCTTGAGGATGCGGTCGGGATAAGGGGCGGCCTCGAAGGGCGGCTCGTAGATGTAGCTGGGCGACTGGGGCAGGTAGCGGGCGCCCTCAGCGTGCATGGCTACCGGTGCGCCGGTGGCCGCCTTAATCTGCGCGGCGGCCCCCACGTGGTCGGGGTGACGGTGGGTGAGCACGATGAGCTTGATTTTAAGTCCCAGCTTCTGCACCGCCCGCATGATTGCCTCTGGCTCGGCGCCGGGGTCGATAATCAGGCCATCTTGGGTCTCTTCCGAGCCGACGATATAGCAGTTGGAGGCGTAGGCCCCCACGATGAGCTTGCGGACAATCAAAACGGCCTCCGTAGCTGGTGTCCCACATAAATATTATAGCGGAAACAGGGGTATTTTTCATGCTTCATACTTGCCCCCCTGCGCTCCATAAGCTAAACTAAGAAGCAGACTCCACCCGATAATCACCCGGTCAGGGAGCCAGTTTTGGCGGAAATTCGCCCTTTCCACGGCACGCACTACAATCCGGCCCGGGTGGCCGACCTGGCGGCGGCCATCTGCCCCCCTTACGATATCATCACCCCCCGGCTCCAGCAGCAGCTCTACGAGGTAAGCGACCATAACTTCGTCCGCATTGAGTACGGGCGCGAGTTCCCCCAGGATAAGGACACCGATAACAAATACACCCGGGCGGCGGCCACGCTGGCGCGCTGGCTGGAAGCAGACGTTCTCACTACCGATAAGGCCCCGGCGCTCTATATCGAAGAGCACACCTTTACCTACCGGGGCCGGCCATACTGCCGCCGCAGCCTCAACGGCCTGGTGCGGCTGGAAGAATGGGACCAAAAGGTTATCCGCCCCCACGAGGGCACCCTCTCCCGCGCCCGGGACGACCGCCTCGACATGCTCTGGGCGCTGGGGGCCAATACCAGCCCCGTCATGGCGCTCTACGAAGATAAAAAGGGCGAGATGGCCCAAGTGCTAGCGGCGGCGCACGGAGAGCCACGGTTGAACTTCAGCACCGGGGACGGACAGGGCCATAAGCTCCGGGCGGTGACCGATGCGGAGACCATCCGCCGCATCAGTAGCTATCTGGCCGACCAGCCCCTCTATATCGCCGACGGGCACCACCGCTACGAAAGCGCCCTCACCTACCGGCGCGAGCGCCGCGCCTGCGACGATTCCCCGCCGGGAGACCGGCCCTACGACTTTGTCATGATGAACCTGGTGAGCTTCGCCGACCCCGGCCTGGTCATCCTGCCGGCCCACCGCCTGGTGCGCGGCCTGCCCCACCCCGCCCTCGACCGGCTGCGGGCCAGCCTGTCGGCCTGCTTCACCGTGGCCGAGGTGCCCCTGGATAAGGCCAACCCCGCGCCGCAGCTAGAGGTCCTGCTCCAGGGGAATGAAGACGAGGTAAGGCTGGCGGTCCTTGGCCTTAAGGAAGGTCACATCGTCGCCCTGGCGCTGCGCGATTTTGCGGCTGTGGCCGCCATGTTCCCCGCCTTTCACGCGCCGCTCTACCGCCGGCTGGATGTCAGCATCGTCGACCACGTCTTGCTGGAGGAGCTGCTGGGGCTGACCCACGAAACGGCCGGGGCCGGCCTCGACTATACCCACGACATCACTGATGCCGCCGCTCTGGTCGCCGCCGGCGAGTACCAGCTGGCCTTCATCGTCAATCCGGTCAAGACGGCCGTCATCAAGGCCATCGCCGACGCCGGCGACCGCATGCCCCGCAAGTCCACCTACTTTTACCCCAAGATACCGGCCGGGCTACTCCTCCACCGTTTCGCCTAGCGCCCTTCTCGGCCCGCCGCTCCCTCATTGAGGCCGCGTTGTCATTTATAGTATAATAAATTGTTAACCTGGCCGTTTCCCTGATGAATCCCCGCAGCGGGGAAATACTTTAAAACCGGGAGAAGCAGGCGTGCTGGTCGAGGAAGAGTTAGGCGCTTTTACCCCCGCGAGTGAGACGCTGCTGACCGTCGGCGTCTTCGACGGCGTGCACCGGGGCCACCAGCGGCTCATCGACGAACTGAAAAGGCAGGCCGACGCGAAGGGCTGGCTGGCCGGGGTGGTTACCTTCCGCCAGCACCCCGAGGAGGTGCTGGCCCCCGGTAAAAACCTCCCTTTCCTCACCGATATCAAGACGCGGCTCAAGCTCCTCAAGGCCGAGGGCGTGCCTGTCATCGTCCCGCTCTCCTTCACGGCCGAGCTGGCCCGTCTCGGCGCGCGCCGCTTCGTCGGCCTCCTCCAAAAATATCTCAGGATGCGCGGCCTGGTCATCGGGGCAGACTTCGCCCTGGGTAAAGGGCGCGAAGGCTCTCCCCAGGCCCTCAATAAATTGGGCAAAGAAATGGGATTTACGGTGACCGTGGTGCCGCCGCTCAAGGTCAACGGCGAGGTGGTCTCCAGCACCACCATCCGTCGGGCCATGGCCGCCGGTGACATGGCCAAGGTGCGCTCCCTCACCGGGCGCTATTTCAGTCTCCACGGGCGGGTGATTCACGGCGAGGGCCGCGGCGAGGGGCTGGGCTTCCCGACCGCCAACCTTAACGTCAGCCCCGGCCAGTCGCTGCCGCCGGACGGCGTCTACGCTGCCCTGGCCCACGTCAACGGCAACACCTATCCCGCGATGACCAATATCGGGAGCAGCCCCACCTTCGGCGATAACGAGCGCTCCATCGAGGCCTATCTCCTCGACTACGGCGGCGACCTCTACGGGCACGAGCTGGCGGTGGACTTCGTGGCGCGGCTGCGCGACGAGAAGAAATTCGCCAGCGCGGATAAGTTAAAGAAACAGGTGGCCGAGGACGTGAGAAAGGGTAAAGCCATTCTGGATGAGACGGGTGTGAAATAATCAGGAGGGTTCCAGGTGACATCGGTAGATAAACAGGTCGCCCTTTATATGCACGGCGCCGAGTTTGGCGACGCGCAGATTAAAGAGATGATGACCAAAGAATTGCGGCAGCGACTCACCGAGGCTGAGGCCGAGGGGCGTCCCCTCCGTGTCTACTGTGGCTACGATGTCACCGCCCCCGATATCCACCTGGGGCATACCATCACCATGCGCAAGCTGCGTCAGTTCCAGGAGAACGAGCACGATGTCACCTTTCTGATAGGCACTTTTACCACGTTGATTGGCGACCCCAGTGACCGCGACGAGGCGCGCTCCCGGGCCATGCTGGAGCAGGTCAAGAAAAATGCGGAGACCTACGCCGCCCAGGCGTTTAAGATACTCGACCCGCAGAAGACCAAGGTTCGCTACAACTACGAGTGGCTGAGCCAGCTGACCTTCAGTGACGTCATCGAGATGGCCTCCTGCTTTACGGTGCAGCAGTTTTTGGTCCGCGACCGGCTTCGTATTCGGTACGAAAATAACGACCCCATCTGGTTGCGCGAGTTGCTCTACCCGCTGGCTCAAGGTTACGATGCCGTTAGTTTGCAGGCTGATGTTCAAATCGGGGCGACCGAGCAACTTTTCAACTTAATGGCCGGGCGCCGATTACAGGAGGTTTACGGGCAAAAGCCACAGATTTGTATTACTTACCCGGTACTGGTGGGCACCGACGGTGTCCAGAGGATGTCCAAGACCACCGGCAACTACATTGGCGTAGACGAGCCGCCCGAGCAGATATACGGTAAGGTGATGTCTATCAGGGATGAGGCTATCATGCCGTACTTTGAGCTGCTCACCGACGTCCCCGATGCCGAGCTTGCCGAAATGAAAAAGCAGCTTGACGGCGGCGAGAACCCGATGGATTTCAAGAAGCGGCTGGCGCGGGAAATCGTCACCGGGCTTTACGATAAAAAAGCGGCTGCCGAGGCTGAGAGGCACTTTGAAAAGGTGGTGCAGAATAAGGAAGTACCAGATAAGATACCAGAATATAGATTCTCCTTAAGTTTTGACGCCTTACCAGACTTATACCAAGACGACGAAAATATGAAGGATAATTGGTATAGTACGAATCAATATGATTTGAGTCTAATTATTGTAAAAGCTGAGTTAGCTAAGAGTCGCAGCGAGGCTATTCGCTTGATTAATCAAGGAGCGGTCAGTATTGACGGTCAAAAAGTAGACTCTGTTAAACCCGTTATTGAAAATAAATCCTTTTTACTCAAAGTTGGGAAACGCCGATACGCAAGGATAATCAACACAGATTAGAGTGTAAAGACAACAAGGAGATATACATGTCACAGCTACGCGTCCCCGGCCCGACCCCCTGCCCGCCCGAGGTCCTCGCGGCCATGGCCTGGCCGATGATTAACCACCGCGGGCCGGAGTTCAAGAAGATGCTCCTGGAGGTCACCGGGGAGCTGCAGCAGGTCTTCCAGACGAAGAACGACCTCTACGTCCTCACCGGCTCCGGTACCGGCGGGCTGGAGGCGGCCGCCGTCAACATGCTCTCGCCGGGGGACAAGGTTCTCTCCGTCTCCATCGGCGTCTTCGGCGACCGCTGGGCCAGCATTGCCAAGGCCTTCGGCGCCGATGTCGTCAAGCTCGATTTTGAGTGGGGCACCGCCGCCGACCCGGCTAAGGTCGCTCAATCTATCCAAGATAATCCGGGCATCAAGGCCGTCCTGGTGACCCACAACGAGACCTCCACCGGCGTCACCAACGACCTGGAGGCCATCAGTAAGGTCGTCAAGGGGGCCGGCACGCTCCTCCTCGTCGACGCCATCTCTAGCCTGTCCTCCATCGACCTGCCCGTGGACAGGTGGGGCTGCGACGTAGTTATCACCGGCTCACAGAAGGGCTGGATGGTGCCGCCGGGGCTGGCCATGGTCAGCGTCAGCGCCGAAGCATGGAAGGCGTACGAGCAGGCCAAGATGCCGCGCTTCTACTGGGACTTCGGCAAGGCCAGGAGCTACCTGGAGCGGGGCGAAAACCCCTGGACGCCGGCGGTCTCGGTGGTCTTCGGGCTTTCGGTAGCATTGAAGATGATTCTCAAGGAGGGTCTGCCCAACGTCTTCGCCCACCAGCAGCGTATCGGCCAGCTGACGCGCGACGGTCTCAAGGCGCTGGGGTTGTCCGTCTTCGCCGAGGCCAAACACGCCTCGAATACGGTTACCGCCGTAAGCGTCCCCGCCGGCGTGGATGTCAAGAAGCTGCGGCAACTGATGCAGAGCGAGCACGGCATCGTCCTGGCGGGGGGACAGCAGCACCTTGGCGGCAAGATTTTCCGCATCGGCCACCTGGGCCTGGTCACCGAGACCGACATCAAAGAACTGCTGGCGGCGCTTAAGGCTACCTTGCCTAAGGTGGGTTTTAAGAAATAGAATGAAATCGCCGGGGAAGTGATATGGCCGCGAAACAGAAGAAGGTACTGATT
>DAOULO010000078.1:0-15710 GCA_034420195.1 Dehalococcoidales bacterium | reverse complement strand
GGTTACCTGCCCGGCGATGCGATGGTCGCGGTGCCACATATACTTACGGTAGGGGTCGGCGGTGACCACCACCTGCGGCCGGTAGCGGCGTATCTCCCGCACCAGCGCCCGGCGGAAGTCGGGGGTGTCCTCCAGTTCCTGGTCGGGGTAGCGCAGGAAGGCCACGTCGCTCAGGCCCAGCAATTTGGCGGCCGCCAGCTGCTCCTTCTCGCGGGTCTTGACCAGGTCTTCCGGCTTAACGCTGCGGTCGCTGGTGCCCTTGTCGCCGTTGGTACAGACCACGTAGACGACCTTCTTGCCTTCCCGCGTCAGGCGGGCCACCGTCCCGGCGACCCCAAACTCGGCATCGTCGGGGTGCGGCGTGACCACCATCATGTAAATCTCGTCGGACATATTATCGGGGCTCCTTCAACAAACGGTCTACCTAAATTGTATAACATCACCCGAAGCTGGTACAATTTCGGGGGAAGATGACGGATTCGGCTTATCGCATCAGGAACTACCGGCCCGCCGATTTCAACGACTTCGTCCTGTTATATCTCGCCGCCGAGCAGGAGGAGCCCCTCGGCCGGCCGGCCGCACCGCAGGCCATCGCCGAGATACTGGCCCGGCCGGAGTACGACCCGGCGCGCGACCTGTTCATCGTCAGGGCGGGCGGCGAGGCCGTCGGTTTTCTGGACATCAAGCCGGAGCTCGACATCGGGCGCGTCGTCGCCGACGTCTGGCTATCCCCGGAGCACCGCCGCAAAGGCCTGGGGCGTAAGCTCCTCAAGGCGACACTCAAGCGCGCCGGGGAGCTGGGGGCCAAGTTCATCCATGTTTGCATCCGCAACGACAACGTCGCCGCCAAGAATAGCCTCAACCGGCTCGGCTTCAAGTACGTCCGCCGCTTTCTGGAGATGTCGCTGAACCTGGATAAGCTGGCGCGGGAGGAGCTAGAGCTGGCCCGGAGCGACTGCCGCCACCTGCGCGAGGGCGAGGAGGCGCTGCTGACCAAGCTGCAGAACCAGAGTTTCGCCGACCACTGGGGCTACCAGCGCAACACCCCGGCGACGACGGCCTACGAAATCGGGCTGAGCCACCGCTCCCGCCAGGACATTATCCTGGCCTGCGAGGAAGACGCCGTCACCGGCTACTGCTGGACGGAGATAACCGCGCCGGGGGAAGGGCGGATTTACATGCTCGGCACCCTCCCCGACTTTCAGGGGCAGGGCATCGGGCGGCGGACGCTATTGGCGGGCCTGGCCCATCTCAAGAGCCGCGGCGTCCACGAGGTCTGGCTGACGGTGGACAGCGCCAACGAGGCGGCCGGGGCGCTCTACGCCTCGGTGGGATTTAAGCCCCAGATAACCTACCTCTGGTACGAGCTGGCGGTGGACTAGGCGGCCGCTACACGGTCGGCCAGGGCGACACGTAGCTCGGCGGTGACGGCCGTAGCGATACTCGCCCAGCCGAACCGCTTGACGGACTCACGGATAGCCTTGATAGCTTCCGCGTCGCGGGGAGGCCAGGCCAGAACGCTTGAAATTTTCTCGGCCAGGGCCTCCGGCCGGTTGTCGCTGACCACGTAGCCCGTCTGCCCCGGCAGGATGATATTCTTCATCTCGCCCACGTCGCCGGAGACCACCGGCGTGCCACAGGCCAGGGCCTCCAGGGCCACCAGCCCGAAGCTCTCGTGGTAGGAGGGCACCACGCAGCAATCGGCGGCGCTGTAATAGCCGGGGAGAAGCTCCTGACCAACCAGCCCTTGAAAGGTTACTATGTCGGCGATACCGAGTTTCACGGCCAGGCCCTCCAGTCTTTCCCGCTCGTGGGCGCTGCGCTCGTCCCCGCCGATGATAATCAGCCTCAATTTGTCAACATGCCGCAGGTGAGTCATGGCGCGCAAGAGTCGGTCGATACCCTTGAGCGGGTCGAGCCGGCCCACGAAGAGGAGCAGCTTCTCGTCGCCGAACCCCAGGGCGCGGCGGGCGGCCTGCCTGTCCTGCGGGCGGAACAGCTCCAGGTTGACGCCGCAGGGCACCACGCCGACCTTGTCCGGCCGGGCGCCGTAGTATTGCGCCAGTTCCGCCTTCTCCCGCACCGTGGCGGCGATAATGCGGTGGCCGTAGCCCACGGCCTCCCTTTCGGCCACGGTACGCAGCTCCGGGGCTTCCTCACCGACGCCGGCGGCGTTCTTGACCGCCCCCAGGGTGTGGAACATAATGACGTGGGGCACCCGCCACCACTGGGCCAGATAGCGGCCCGTCCAGCCGGAAAGCCAGTAGTGGCTGAAAACGACGTCGTAGGACAGGCCATTATTCTTGCGGTAGTTCTCCAGGTGGCAGGTGAACTCCGGCAGGTAGCAGTAGACGGCCAGCTTATGAATCGGCGCCTCTTCGCCCGCCCGCAGGTGGATGAGCTGGGCCCGCTCCCCCAGAGCGACGGCGACGGGGTCCTGCGGGTCGTGGACACGGGTGTAGACGTCCACGGTATGCCCCTGCGCGCCCAGCTGGCGGGCCAGCTCGCGGATATAGACGCTCATGCCGCCGGTATCGCGGGCCCCCAGGTCGCCCACCGGGCAGGAGTGGGCGCTGAGCATGGCTATCTTTAACGGGTTATCGGTCATCATCAATCCTTCAGCTCTATCCGGCAGCGGTAGAGGGGCACTTCCCGTCCCCCCAGGTGGTACTTATACACCTCGGCCCCCTTGAGAAAATCGAACCTCCGGCGGCCCCGGGCGACGGCGTCCTCGATGGCCATGACCTTGCTGAGCAGCCCGGCGCTGACCGCGGTGTAGCCCGGGTCGTAGCCGCTGTTATAGAGATAGACACATTCATTATAGTCGAAACAGATGATTTCGGCCACCGGGCGGCCGTCCAGCGCCAGCACGCCCAGCCGCAGCCGACCGATAGCCGCCATGGCGGCGGCCATCTCGCGGAAGAACGTTTCCATACGTTCGGTGAGGAAGTCAGCTTTATCCTGCCGACTTTCGGCGAACATCCGCAGCAGGGTATCCAGCGCCGGACCAGTGGCAGCCTCGCCCTCGGCGAAGTGATAATCGACCTCGCCGGCCTCGGACAGCCGCCGCAGCTTGCGCCGCACCTCGTGACGCTGCTTGGCACTCAATTGCGCCAGGTATGCCTCCCAGTCCGGCGGCAGGTCGACCTCCAGCGAGACATCTTCCGACTCCGTGGCGACTTCACAACCCCTTTCCCGCGCCAGCGGCACCAGGTGGGTCAAGGCGGCGGAGTCGGGCCGAACGTAGGCCAGGTCGAGCCGCGCCACGCCCTGTGCTTTGACGTCGTCGAGGAGGGCATTGAAAAAATCGTCCTCGCGTCCGGGAGCAATGATGAAGTCCTGGTAATCGCAGACATCGGTATCGCCCAGGAAAAGGGCGACATCGCCCCGCCGCCGCAGCGGGGCCAGGCCGATGGTCTTGTCCCCGTCCCTGACCTCCCGGATAAATTCCTGGCTGCCTTCCCCGAACACCCGCCACCAGGCGCCCAGCCAGGCGGGCAGCACGAAAGGGACAGACCAGACGAGGTCGGGATGGGAGTCATACCAGGATTGGTTCAGGCTTGCCAGGGTCTTGCCGGTAACGGTGTCGCTCATAAGTCTAAGTTAAGTCTAGCACGCCGCCCCGGCGGCGGCAAACGATAAATATCACACTGGCGCCGCTTTATTGACAGGGCATCTGCCGATGGGCTAATCTCTGGGCAGGTCAGCGCTGACAATCGGAGGAGAACGATGAATCTAGAGAGCCTGCTATCCGATGAAGACCGCCAGATTCGCGCCACGGTCAGGGATTTTACCCGTAAGGAAATCATCCCCCGCACCAAGCATCTGGAGGCCGACTACAATCTCGTCGAGGGCATCCACCAGAAGCTGGTCGACCTGGGGATTCAGGCGGCGGGGTATCCGGCGGCCTACGGCGGGGGCGACGCCTCATCGACCTCCCTGGGCATCATCTGCGAAGAGCTGGCCAAAGGCGACGGGGGTATCAGCCTATCCGTCGGCATCAACTGGGGCCTCATCCTCAAGCCAGCCATCGTGGCGGGGAACAAGGCGGTCATGGACAGGTTCATCCCCGCCTTCTGCAGCGGTAAGCTGGCCTACGCCTGCCTCTCCATGACCGACGAGGCCGGCGGGGCGGACTCGGAGAACCCCCTCCTCGCCGGAGCTGGCATCAAGACGACGGCCCGACTGGAGGGCGACGAATACGTCATCAACGGCAACAAGGCCTGGCCGACTCACGGCGGCATCGCCGAATGCTACCTGACCATCTGCACCACCGACCCCAACGCCGGTGACGACGGCGTCGCCCTGATTTACATCCCCAAAGACACCCCCGGGCTGACCTTCGGCAAACCGGAGAAGAAGATGCTCTTCAAGACCTCCATCAACGGCTCGGTGCACTACGACAACGTGCGGGTGCCCCAGGAGCTGCGCCTGGCCGGGCCCGGCATGGACGCCAATTTCTACCATTTCATCTCGGCGGGCACCGGCTGGCACTCGGCTACCATGGCCCTCGGCATCGCCGAGCGCGCCTTCGATATCGTGCTCGACTATACCGGGGAGCGTCTGGGCGGCTTCAAGCCGGTGCGGCAGCACAGCATCGTCGCCGGGATACTGGCCGATATGGCCATCGGCATCAATATGATGCGCGCCAGCATCTACAATCTGAGCTACATGCTCGACCACCTGGACAACTACGGCCCGCCGTGGACGCCGGAGTTCATCTCCAAAGCGACCGCCACCCGGGTCTACGCCGGCGACATGGCCGTGGCAATCGTCAACAAGGGCGCCGAATTGCTCGGCTCGATGGCCATCTCCGAGGACTTCCCCTACGAGAAATGCCTGCGGGACGCCAAGATAACCCAGCTCTGGCTGGGCGGGCAGCAAATCTCGCGCTACCGCGTGGCCCGGGGCTACTACGACCTAAAGAACTGGGCCTAGATGAGCACGCCGCCGCTGAAGTTGGCGGTGGGTGGGCCGAGATTACTTACTCTGGGGGAGGATGTCCTTGAGGTGGGGGAACGCATCTTCCTGGTGCGGAAATACCAGGGCCTGGGTGAAGGCCTGATGGAAGCCCGGCGCGACGGTCAGCTCGACGTACTCGACCTCGCGGGCGCGCTCATCGGCCTCGGCGCGCTTGTCGGTATCGAGGAGGGCCAGACGCGCCCCGTCGCCGGCGGCATTACCCACCGCCACGACGCGTGCCGAGTCGCAGTCGGGGAAGAGGCCGATGACCGCCGCCGACATTTTATCGATGTAGCTGCCGAAGGCCCCGGCCAGGATGACCCGGTCGAGCTTTTTGATGCCCAGCTTGTTCATCATAATCCGGGCGCCAGAGTACACGGCCCCCTTGGCCAGCTGGATGGCGCGGATGTCCTTCTGGCAGACGACGATGTCCTGCCCGATGGCCGTTTCCACGGTGCGGGCGATGACGAACTCCGGCTCGTCGTTGGTGGTGCGCAGCCGGTCGGACTTGAGCCGGCTATTGAAGCGCCCGCCCTTATCGATAATCCCCGCCAGGAACATCTGGGCGGCGCAGTCGAAGATGCCGGAGCCGCAGATGCCCCGCGCGCCGATGTCTTTAACCTCGATATTCCAGCCATCGTTGCCGATGACCTTGAACTGCACCTCTTTCGTCCCGGGGTCAATCCTGACCTTCTCGATGGCGCCGGGGGCGGCCCGCATGCCGTGGCGTATCTCCGCCCCCTCGAAGGCCGGGCCGGTGGCGCAGGAGGAGGATAAGAGCTTATCACGGTTGCCCAGTATCAGCTCGCCGTTGGTGCCGATATCGATGATGAGCACCATCTCGTCCTGGTTATAGGGTTCCTCGGCGATGAGCACGCCGACGTTGTCCGCCCCGACGAAACCGGCCTCGATGGGCAGGACGTGGACGTAGGCCCCCGGGGCCACCCTGAGCCTCAGGTCGCGCGCCTTGATATCCAGGGAGTGGTGGACGGTGGGGGTAAAGGGCACCCGGCCCAGGTTCCGGGGGTTGATGCCGAGGAAGATGTGGTGCATGCAGGTATTGCCCACGACGGTCATATCGACGATGTCGGTGCGTCTCCGGCCGGCCTTGGCGGCGGCCCGCCGGGCAATCTCGTTGAGGCCCTTGATAATGGCACCCTGCAATTGCCTCAGGCCGTTCTTGGCCTTGGTGGCGTAGCCGATGCGGGACATGACATCCTCGCCATAGGATACCTGCGGGTTCATCATGGCGTCGGTCGCCAGCACCTCGCCGCTACCGAGGTCGCAGAGATAGCCGGCCACCGTCGTCGTGCCGATGTCCACCGCCAGCCCGCAGCCATGCTCCTGCTTCCCCGGCGTCACGCCGATGATTTCCTCGCCCTTCCAGACGGAGACGGTCACCTGCCACTCGCCCCGCCGCAACGCATCCGGCAGGGCCGTCAGCACGGGGTAGTCCAGCGTCAGTCCTTTTAGTTTGTGCTGGGCCGCCAGCGCCTTCTGGAGGCGCTCCGCGTCGGCGAGGCGGTCGTGCAGGGTGGCCGGCGGCAGCGCCACGTAGTATTGCCTGACCGCCGGGTTGAGGTTGATAGGCCGGTCGGTGGCCTCCTTGCGCACCACCTGCTGGGCCTTGCGGCTCGCCTCGGGGACGAAGACAACGATATCGCCATGCACGCGCGTCTGGCAGGCCAGCCGGTAGCCGTCGCGGATTTGCTTTTTGGTGAGGAACTTGGCGTTGGTCGCCGCGACGGTCGTCACCGAGGCCAGCGAGGAATTGATGCCGTATTTGTGGAAACGACCCTCCTCGATTTTTATCTGGCACTTGCCGCAGGTGCCCTTGCCGCCGCAGACGCTCTCAACATCGGCGCCAAGCTTGCGGGAGGCCTCCAGAATGGTGGTGTCGTCCTCAACCTTGCCCCGGCGTCCGGAGGGCTGGAAGACGACGCTGTGCTGCGGTTTGGTCATCGCCTAAAATCTTACCATGTGAACGAGGTATAATTCAAAGCTAATATTAGGGGGAGGCTCACCCCAGAAAGATTTCCTGCCTCACCCCCTGTGTCCCCCTCTCCAAACTCATGATTATATTTAATTCGTAGTCCTCTTGTTTGGAGAGGGGGATTTAATTGAAAAGAGGGGCTTCGCCCCTCTTAAACACCCTACGGGGTGGAGAGGAAAACTAAGGGATAAGCCGCGGATAGCACGGGGCGGCTTGGGTGGGAATAGATAACACCGAAGGGGCGGGGCTATGGGGTGGCGAACCATCTATATCATCCCCGCCAGCCTATCAAGCTGAAAATCCACACCCCCGAAGCTGGCCGCCGCCGCGACGGCTCTCTTGGTGTAATAGTGCAGGATGTGGTCATCGGTAAAGCCGATGGCCCCGTGCACCTGATGGGCGGCCTGCACCACCCGCCGGCAGGCCTGCCCCGTCCAGGCCTTGGCGATGGCCACCTCCCTCGCGGCGGGGAGGCCCTGGCTGAGGCGCCAGGCGGCCTGGTAGGTGGCGAATCGGGCGCCGTCAACCGCGACGAGCATGTCGGCGCAGCGGTGCTGGATGGCCTGAAAGGCCCCGATGGGATGACCGAAGGCCGTTCGCTCCTTGGCGTAGGCCAGTGCCATGTCCAGAGCCTGCTGGGCCAGCCCCACCATCTCGGCGCAGCGGGCGACGTTGGCCTTAAGCAACACCCGCTCGATGGCCGGCCAGCCGTCGCCGATTTCGCCGAGCACGTCGCTGCGGGCGACGCGCACGTCTTCAAAAGTGACCCGGCACAGCTTCTCGCCGGATATTGTCTTGAGGGGCTCAATATCAAGCCCCACCATGTTTATGTCAACTATAATCAGGGTGATGCCCTGCCCGCCTTTATCGGCCTCGGCGGTACGGGCGGCGCAAATAATGTAGTCGGCCACGTGGGCATCGGGGACGACCAGTTTCGTGCCGGTCAGGGCCAGCTCGTCGTCGTAGACGGCGGCCGGCATTTGGATACCTTCCGGCGTATAGCCTCCGCCCGCCTCGTCCAAGGCCAGGGTGACGATAATTTTGCCCTCGGCGATTTTATTGAGATACTCTTTCTTCTGCGCCTCGCTGCCCGCCTCCATAATGGCCGTCTCCCCCAGCACCGTGGTGGCGAAGTAAGGCCCCAGGAAATTAGCCCGCCCCATCTCCTCCAGCACCACCGTCAGGTCGAGGAAGTCCCCCACGCCACCGTAAGCCTCGGGGATGGCCAGCCCCATCAGGCTCATCTCCGCCATGGCCTGCCACAGCTCCGGGGTATAGCCCCGCTCGTCCGCCGCCATGGCCCGCATGACCCGCTCGGGATACTCGTCGGTGAGGAACTCCCGGGCCAGGGAGCGCATCATCTGCTGTGATTCGCTTAAGGCAAAATCCAATCAAATACCTCCGTTAGGTCAACGCAGCCGCGGCAGGCCCAGACCGCGCTGGGCGATGACGTCGCGGTCGATTTCCGAAGTCCCCTGCTCCAGCGAGAAGGCAAAGGAGCGCAGGTAACAGGAAGGTACGCGCCCGTCCAGGGGGGCCAGCGGCGCGCCCTCGGCCAGCTGCCCGTAGGGGCCCAGTAAGTCCATCCCGAAGGCAGCCACGCGCTGCATCAGCTCAAAGCCGTACAGCTTGCTCATGGCCGACTCGTGGTTGGGCACCATGCCCCGGCTCTGCATCCAGGTGACGCGGTAGTGGAACAGCTTGGCAACTTCACAATCGGCGGCCAGCCCGGCCAGGCGGTGCGCCATCACCGGGGTGAGCAGGTCATGTTCCCGGCCGTACTCGGCCAGGTCGTTAAGATAAGTGGCGGCGACGGCGTAGGCCGGGTCGGCGGTGCGCTCGTAGTCAAGCAGGGACATGACCACGTAGAATCCCTGGTTCAACCCCTCGACGATATTTGCCTCCGGGACGCGCACGTCGTCGAAGAAGACCTCGTTGAACTCGTGGTGCCCGGCCATGTTGACGACGGGGTTGACGGTGATGCCCGGCGTTTTCATATCCAGCAGGAAAAAGGTCAGGCCGCGGTAGGCGGGCTTGACCTCGCGGTCGGTGCGGGCCACCAGGGCGTTCCAGTCGGCGAAGTGGGCGTTGGTCGTCCAGATTTTCTGCCCGTTGACGACGTAATTTTTGCCGTCCTTTTTGGCGAAGACCTCGATGGCGGCCAGGTCGGAGCCGTGGCCCGGCTCGCTGAGGGTCTCGCACCACATGACCTTACCGGCGGCGATACCCGGCAGGTGGCGCTTTTTCTGCGCGTCGCTGCCCTTGAGCAAGAGGGCCGGCGCCACGATGCTGGCCCCGATGGAGTCGTAGCCGGGGGCGTGGTAGCGGGCCAGCTCCTCGCGGAGGATGAGGCGATGGAACGGCGAGGCGTCCTGGCCGCCGTACTCTTTGGGCCAGTGCATGGAAAGCCAGCCGCGCTCCCCCAGCTTTTCGGCCATGGCCCGGTGGACTTTTATCCAGTCCGGCTGGCTGGACATATCGAAGAAGGTTACCCGCTTGTCGCGGTAGGCCTTGGGGGCCTCCTTCTCCAGGAAGGCGGCCACTTCTTTACGGAAGGCCTCTTCTTCAGGGCTGAAGGCGAAGTCCACGCTGCTTTCCCCTTATCGAATCGAGTGCCGTGTTATTTCCCGGTGAACTTGGGGGGGCGCCGGTAGTTCATGGCGGTGAGACCCTCGTTGAGGTCTTCGGTCAGGGCGATATCGCCGGAGATGGCCGCCTCCAGGTAAAGGGCGGTGCGCTGGTCGGCCTGGGCACCGTAGTAGAGCAGCCCCTTGGCCAGCTTCTGGGCCAGCGGCGCCCCGGCGGCGAGCTTTTCGGCGGTTTCCTTGACCAGAACCTCGAACTTATCCGGTGCGGCGGTAAAGTGGACGATACCCCACGCCAGGGCCTTGTCCGCCGCCACCGCGTCGCCCAGTAAAATCATCTCCTTGGCGCGCGCCCAGCCGATGAGCCGTCCCAGCCGCTGCGTGGCCCCCGCCCCCGGCAGCAAGCCCAGGGTAATCTCGGGCAGCCGCACGATGGCCTTGGTATTCATGATGCGGATATCGCAGGCCAGGGCCAGCTCCAGCCCGCCGCCCATGGCCGGGCCGTTGATGGCGGCGATGACCGGCTTGGGATAGGTCTCGATACGGGTGAAGACGCCGTGGGGGGCCTCGGAAAAGTTGAAGGCGGCGTCCACCCGGCCGCTGGCGAAGGCGGAGACATCGGCGCCGCCGCAGAAGTTGGCGCCCGCCCCGGTGATGACGACACACCGCACGCTGGCGTTATGCTCTAATTCAGTCAGGGCCTTGTCCAGCTCGGTCATGAAGTCGGCGTTGAAGGCGTTGGCGCGGTTGGGGCGGTTCAAAATCAGCCTGGCGACCTTGGTCTTTTTATCTATCTCCAGCCGGACGAACTCGTACTCGCCGGGGCCGTAAGTATAAAAACCCTCCCCCGTTTTCCGGCCCAGCTTACCCTGCTTGACGAGCTTGGTGAGCACCGACGAGGCTTTATAGCGGTCTTCTTTATTATAGGTGTTGTAGAGCCGGTCAAGCTCGGCGAGGATTCTGTCCAGCCCGGTGCTATCGGCCATGCGCAGGATGCCGCGGGGGTAGTTGAGACCCAGCAGCACGGCGGTATCAATCTCCTCGCGGGTGGTGGCCCCCATCTCGATGAGCTTGGCGGCCTCGTTGACGGCGGTGGCCAGCACGCGGATGGGGTCAAAATTAACGCCGGCGTTCATGGGGATTTCGTTGGTCTTACCTTCCGACCAGTCGTAATAGCCCTGACCGGTCTTCTTGCCGTAGTGGCCGGCTTTGAAGAGCTTGGTCAGGATGGGGGCGGGGCCGTAGCTCTTCCCCATCGTCTCGCCGAAATACTCCATGACGTGGAACTGGGTATCGATGGAGCCGCCGCCCAAAGCGTCCTGAAGCTCCAGCATGCCCATGGGCAGCCCCAGCTTGTACTTGATGGCGGCGTCTACCTCGAAGGGGGTCTTGGCCTCACCCTGGGCCAGCGCCCAGTCGGCCTCGTTGGACATGTTGCAGAAGATGCGGTTGGCCACGAAGCCGGGCACGTCCTTGACGTGGACAACGGCGCGCCCCATGGCGATGGCGGCCTGCTCGGCCAGGTCGATGGCCTCTTTACTGGTATTCTCCCCGTGGACAATTTCCAGCAGCGTCATGCGCGAGGGGGGATTGAAATAGTGTGTACCCACCACCATCTCCGGCCGCTTGGCGGCGGTGGCCATCTCGGCGATGCTCAGGGACGAGGTGTTGGTGGCGAAGACGCAGCCATCGGGGCAGAGGTCGGTGGCCTCTTTGAGGACTTTCTTTTTCAAGTCCATAATTTCGGGGACGGCCTCGATGATGATATCGGCGTCCTTGACCGCCTCCTTGACGTCAACGACGAACTTGAGCCGGCTCATGGCGTCCTTCTTGAAGGCCTCCGTCAGTCGCCCCCGGCTGATGCGGCGGTCGTAGTTGCTCGCGATGAGCTGGCGGCCGCGCTCCAGGAACTTCTCCTCGATATCGCGGATGATGACGTTATAGCCGGCCTCGGCGGCCAGGGCGCCAATCTGTGCCCCCATCGCCCCCGCCCCGAGCACGGTGACGTTCTTGATTTTCTTCATCGTTCCACCCCCTTTTTGGCAGTATTGACCAAGCAGTCACGGGCTACTTCTTCACTGGCTCAAAGGCGTAGAAGACGCGCTGACACTCTTTGACTTCGCGCTTAATCTCCATCGGGTGGGCCGGCACCTCGAAGGTGACGAACTGAACCTCGTCGCCCTCCTTGACTTCGCCTTCCTGGCAGTTGACCAGACGCCCCAGCAGGTGCTTGAGGGGCGTGCCCTCGCCGAAGGTGAGCCAGGCCATGATGAGCGGCGGCGGAAAGCCGAGGGGCGCCCCGGCCTGGGTCTCGGTGATGGCGACCACTTTGGCCTTCTTGGGCAGGTCGACCCACTCCAGCTTCTCCGACCAGCACTTGGGGCAGATGACCTGCGGCGGGAAGGCGATGTGGCCGCAGTCCTGGCACTTGGTGGTGGTGAAGCGGCCCGCCCGCAGGTTATCGTAGAACGGGTAGATGCGGTTCAACTCCTGGCCCTCGAAGGGCCACATGTCCATCTCGGAGACGTAGGTGCCGTCCAGGTGCGGCGTCCCGACGATATTAGCAGTTTTGTAATCGGACATTTTATTCTCCTTATCCCAAACTAACGTGCAATTTTAGCTGACCGGCTCACGGCCGTAGATGACGACGGTATGCTGGGCGCAGGTGCCGCTGAGGTTGTGGGTCAGGCCGAAGGCGGCGTCCTTGACCTGGTGCAGGGCGCGGCCCTGGAGCTGCTTGCATATCTCGATGGCCTGGCGCGCCCCGGAGGCCCCGAAGGGATGCCCGTAGACGAGCAGGCCGCCATCGGTATTGGTGGGGATGGCGCCGCCGACGCCGATGGCCCCGGAGGCCACGAACGGGCCGCCCTCGCCCTTCTTACAGAAACCCAGCTCTTCCAGCTCGATAATCTCGGAGATAGTGAAACAGTCGTGGGTCTGGGCGACGTCAATGTCCTTGGGGGTCAGTTTGGCGTTCTTATAGGCCGTCTCGCCGGCCACCTTGAGGTGCGGCCACTCGGCCAGGGTGTCGCCGGGCCAGCCGGCCGACATGCTGTGGGTGGCGTGCTGGCCGGTGCCGCGCAGGTAGACCAACGGCCGGTCGGTCATGGCCCTGGCACGCTCTTCCGAGGCGATGATGATGGCCGAGGCGCCGTCGGAGAGGGGGCAGCAGTCGTAGAGGCCGAAGGGGTCGGCGATAATGCGCGCCTCCAGTGCCTCTTGGATGGTCAGCGTCCGCCCGCCGAAGTGCCCCTTGGGGCTGTCGGTGCCGTAGGTATAGTTGGCCACGGAGACACGGGCCATCTGCTCCTTGGTGGTGCCGTATTTCTTCATGTGCATGCGGGCAATCATGGCGAAGAAGGGCGGCGGCACGCCCAGTCCCATCGCCGAGTCCCAGTCATGGTCGTTGACGGCCAGCTGCGTGTAGTTGGTCTCCCAGCGCTGCGGCAGGTAGACCTTCTCGGCGCCGGTCACCAGGACGACCTCGGCAATGCCGCTCTCCACCAGCCCCTTGGCGACGATAACCGCCGAGTTGGAGCCAGCGCAGAGGGTGTCCAGCCGGATGCAGATGGAGGTGGGCCGCAGGCCGAGGCGGTGCACCACCAGCGGGGCGGTGTTCAGGGCGGATGAGTGCCTCCCCGCCATGGTCGTGGCGATAATCAGCCCGTCGATGTCGGCGGGCTTGAGGCCGGGGATGTCCTCGGCGCAGGCCACGGCGGCTTCCTGAACCATATCCAGTATGGTGGCCTGGCGTACCCCGAACTTGCTCGTCCCCCCGCCGACGATGACGGCGTTCTTCTTCTGTGCCATACGAATATCTCCTTTGCGTATTTGATTTAGCTCATAACGTGCGGATGTTTTGAAATGACATCGCTGCTAAAACCGCCACCCGTCCTCATAAGTCAGTCCGTATTTATCATATCAGAAATAGCCTCCGCAGGTAAAGGGTACAGCCTGGGAAAGGCGCGCGTTTTGAACTCGGCGGGAGGCCGGTTAGACCTCCGTTTTTGCTTAATATTTTCTATGGTTTCCGTTAAATTCTGAATCTCTATTAAATATTTCATAAATGTGAGTGACAGCAGCCGAACAAGCTTACTCCCCCGCCGCGGCCTGTGCTATAATTTTAAGCAGCCGCTAGAGCCGGGGAGAAGCCGATGTTCACCCACCTCCACGTGCACACCGAATACAGCCTGCTCGACGGGATGTGCCGCATCGCGCCGCTGGTGAAACAGGCCAAAGAACTGGGCATGGAGGCCCTAGCCATCACCGACCACGGCTCCATGTACGGCGTCATCGAGTTCTACCAGGCCGCCCGGGAGGCCGGCATCAAGCCCATCATCGGCAGCGAGATTTACATCGCCCCCAACGGCCGCTTGAGCCGCATCGCCGGTGACAAGAACAACTACCATCTCGTCCTCCTGGCCAAGGACAAGGCCGGCTACGAGAACCTCATCCAGCTCACCACCAAGGCCCATCTGGAGGGGTTCTACTACCGGCCAAGGGTGGATAAGGAGCTGCTGGAGCAGCACAAGGACGGCCTCATCGCCCTCAGCGCCTGCCTGGCCGGCGAGATACCCCAGCTCATCCTGGCCCGCCGCTACGACGAGGCCAGAGCGGCCGCCCGCTGGTATCAGGAGACTTTCGGGGACTTTTATCTGGAAATCATGCGCCACCCCATCCCCGAGGCGGAGGCGGTCAATAACTACCTCATCCAGATGAGCCGCGAGCTTAACATCCCGCTGGTGGCCAGCAACGATACGCACTACATCAAAAAGGAGGACGCCTCGGCCCACGACCTGCTCCTCTGCATCGGCACCAACTCCTCCATCCACGACGAGAAGCGCCTCAAGATGGCCGGCGACACCTTCTACCTGCGCAGCCCGGAGGAGATGGCCGAGCTCTTCAAGGACATTCCTAAGGCAGTTGAAAACGCCGGCGTTATCGCCGATAAGTGCCATCTGGATTTGGAGTTCGGGAGGCTGCACCTGCCCGAAATTGAGCTGCCCGCAGGTAAGACCCCCGACGCGTACCTGGCCGACCTCTGCCACGAGAATTTCCCCCAGTACTACCCTCACCCCACCCCGGAGATTGAGCAGCGCCTAGAGTACGAGCTGGACGTTATCAAAAAGACCCAGTTCGCCAACTATTTCCTGGTCGTCTGGGACATTATCTCTTTCGTTAAGAAACAAAAAATCCTCTTCGGCGTCCGCGGCAGCGCCGCCGCCAGCATCGTCCTCTACTGCCTGGGCATCACCCCCATCGACCCCCTGGAGCACGGCCTCGTCTTCGAGCGCTTCCTCAACATCGAGCGCCGGGAGATGCCCGATATCGACATGGACTTCCAGGACGACCGCCGCGACGAGGTCATCAACTATGTCTCGCAGAAGTACGGGCAGGACCACGTCGCCCAGATTATCACCTTCGGGACGCTGGGGGCGCGGGCGGCCATCCGCGACGTGGGCCGTGCCCTGGGGATGCCCTACGGCGACGTCGACCGCGTCGCCCGCCTGGTGCCCGGCCTGCCCGGCATGACCCTGGGCAAGGCCATGGACGAGACCCCGGAGCTTAAATCCATCTACCAGGAAGATGATATCATCCGCAACCTGGTCAATACCGCCCGGCGCGTTGAGGGCATTGCCCGCCACGCCTCAACCCATGCCGCCGGGGTCGTCATCTCCAGGGAGACCCTCACCGACTATGTCCCCCTGCAGCGCGGCGCCCGCACCGACAGCCAGGAGGCGGTGATGACCCAGTTCTCCATGGGTGATATCGCCCGCATCGGTCTGCTCAAGATGGACTTTCTGGGGCTGGCCAACCTGACCATCCTGGGCCAGGCGCGGGACATCATCAAGGAAAATCACGGCGTGGATATTGACCTCAATAAAATTCCCCTGGACGACCAAAAGACCTTTGACCTGCTCGCCTCCGGAGAGACGGCCGGGGTCTTCCAGCTGGAGGGCGGCGGGATGCGCCGCTACATCAAGGAGCTCAAGCCGACCATCTTCAGCGATATCGCCGCCATGGTGGCCCTCTACCGCCCCGGCCCCATGGAGCACATCCCCCGCTTTATCGACGCCAAGCACGGCCGCAAACCGATTACCTACCCCCACCCCGCCCTGGAGAACATCCTCAAGGAGACCTACGGCGTCATCGTCTACCAGGACCAGGTG
>DAOULO010000077.1:0-5231 GCA_034420195.1 Dehalococcoidales bacterium | reverse complement strand
CTGTCCGCTGAGCTACAGGCGCCCGTTACGGCTCAATTATAACCCATAATCCCAATATTGACCATCACTCCCATTACCCCTGCCCCATCGGAGTAATCTATTCCCACCCAAGCCGCCCTCGTATCATTCCCAGCTTAGCCCGTAGGTTTCCCCCGCTACCCCATAGGGTGTCTAAGAGGGGCGAAGCCCCTCTTTTTTAATTCCCCCTCTCCTGCGGCACGCCTCGTCAGGAGAGGCCTGCCTGCGCGTAGCCCCGCCTCCCGAAGCCTCGTGCGGAGGGCAGGCGCTTCGGCGGAGGCAGGGGGACACAGGGGGTGAGGTCAAGAATTGATTTAAGACCGCCCCTTTGCCTATACTGTTGGCGTACCCTTACGCATAACGGAGGTCTCCCATGGACTATGACGCCTTTCTGTACTTAATCAAGCACCGCCGCACCATCCGCCGCTTCAAGGCCGACCCCGTCCCCGACGAATATGTGGATAAAATCATCGAGGCGGCGCGCTGGGCCCCCTCCGGCTACAATATGCAGCCCTGGGACTTCGTCGTCATCAAAGACAAGAAAATAAAAGACGCCATCGTCGGCTGGGTGCGCGACTACCACAAGCTCATCATGAAGACGGAGTCCGCCCGCGAGGCCTGGCAGCAGGTGCCGCGGCGCCCCTCGCAGGACGCCGAGATGGACTATCGCGTCGCCCCGGTCTTTATCCTGGTGCTGGGCGATACCCGCACGCTGGCGGGCCTGCCCACGGCCATGCGCTACGACGCCGAGCGGCGGCAGGCGATTCATACCTCCAGCCTGGCCAACGCCTATCTCTACATGGCCCTGGCTGCCGCGACGCTGGGGCTGGCCACGGAGTGGACATCTTCGGTGGCGACGGCCTACCCGCACTGCCTCATCAAAGACCGGCTGGGCATACCGCCGGAGCTGGAAATCTACGACATGATGGCCCTGGGCTATCCCGCCTACAAACTATCGTCGCGCAAGCTGCTGCGCGCTAAAGAGAAGATGGTGCACCACGACTACTGCGGGGAGGCCGACTTCCGCACCGACGCCGAGGTGAACGATTTTATCCGGCACACCCGCATCTGGACGACGGCCAACCACCGGCGCGGGGTGGATAAAAAGATGGTGGGGTGAGTGGAGGGATTTGACCACTCCACGGATAAGGGGCCAAATCAGGTGGCGGTGGGGTGAGTGGAGGGATTTGAACCCTCGATCTCCAGGGCCACAACCTGGCGCCTTAGACCACTGGGCTACACTCACCGCGGTGACGCATCAATTATAGCCGATAGCCCGGCGCCGTTCAATCGGGGGGCTACTTACCCGGCACCCTGAGGACGCCGTCAACCTCCTCCAGGTCGAACCACCACTGGTAGCGTTTATCGGCCTGGCCGTAGCCCCAGGCATTGTCCAGCCGCACCATAAGCCCGTCGAGGAAGGGCAGGCGCTTGACCATCCAGCGCACCACGTCGTGCGGCCAGCCCTCCGGCTTGTTCCAGGGGCAGACCTTGATGCAGCGTCCGCAGGCGGAGCCGCGGGGATTGCCGATGCGGAACTTGGAGCAGCGTTCGGCGTCGAACCGCCAGTTCTCGTAGCCGTTCATCATCACCTTGTCGCCTTCGGGGATGGCCCGGGCGTGGCACTCGTCGGCGCATTTCAGACAGACGCGGCAGAACTCCTGGAGGCCGAAGTCGACGGGCATATCCGGCTCCAGCGGCAGGTCGGTGGTGACTACGGAGGCCTTGAAACGCGTCCCCAGGAAGGGATTGAGCACGATGCCGGCCCGGCTGATTTCACCGATGCCGGCCAGGAGCAGCAGCGGCACCACCAGCACCTGATAATTCATGGCGTGATGCGCCCGGGCCGGATAGCCCAGCCGCCGGATGTAGTCGGCCACCATGCAGGCGCTGTAGGCGGCGCTGGAATAGCCGATGAAGCTCTGGGTGCCGGATATCCAGTCGTCCCCGGAAGAGCCCAGCATGGTAGCGTAGTTCTGGTCGTACACCAGCACGATGGCGTTTTTATGGTCAAGGTTCACCTCGTTGCCCATCATGTCGTGGCTGTAGACGGCGTACTGGGGCAGCCGGCAGATGCCCACGATATCGGCCCGCAGGGCGTAACCCAGGCACTTGATATGGTGGCTCAATATCTCAGGGTCTTCGCTAATCGGGGCCTTGAGAGGGGCTGTCTCGCCGTCCACCAGCGGGGCCATGCGGACGGTCATGCCAGCCAGGGCCATCTCCAGGGGGTATTTCTGGCCGAAGTGCGCCATCTGGTCGGCCACGGTTTCTCCGAAATCACCGCGCATGGCGCGGGCGAAGCCGTGCTCCCGCTCGTCGCAGCGCGGGATGTCCTCGGTGATACGGCTGGTGGGCCGGGCCACCCGCTTCAGCTTTTCCATGGGGTAAGGGCCCAGGTGACCCCGGCGCCGCAGCATCTCTTCGTAGGAACGTTTGGCCATTGGCTGCCTCCTCTTTATTCAGATATCGGCCGGTCAACTCATTTTTCGGTAAGCTCCACCATCGTCACGCCCTCGCCACCCTCGGTACGCCCGCCGGGCCGGAACGCCTTGACCAGCGGGTGGGCCTTCAACTCGCGGCGGACGCTGAGCCGCAGCGTGCCGGTGCCCTTGCCGTGGATGACGCGCACCCGGCGCGCCCCGCCGACGAAGGCATCGTGGAGGAACTGGTGCAGCCGGGGAAGGGCCTCATCAACGGTGAGGTGGCGGAGGCGCAGCTCGGCCCCCGGCTCCAGCTCGGCCTGATATCCTGGTTCGCTCACGGTTGTTCCTAGAGATTGTAGCATTACTGTCCTCAAAGGTAAAATCGGTTTGCATCTCGCTACCAAACATGGCAAAATACATACAGAGGCATCGCGATATATCGCCTAATAGCGCGGCCGGAGATTCTGCAAGGGGGCACAAGATGAAATACCGCAAATTCGGTAGTCTGGACTGGAAAGGCTCGCAGCTGGGCTTCGGGGCGATGCGCCTGCCCACTATCGGGGAAGACCCGGCCAAAATCGACGAGCCGGAGGCCATCCGCATGATTCGCTATGCCATCGACCACGGCGTCAATTACGTGGACTCGGCCTACATGTACCACATGGGCAACAGTGAGAAGCTCGTCGGCAAGGCCCTGGCCGACGGCTATCGGGATAAAGTCCACCTGGTCACCAAGCTGCCCGCCCGCATGATTGAGAAGCCCGAGGACTTCGACCGCATCCTCGGCGAGCAGCTGGCGCGCCTCAACACCGACCGGCTGGATTTTTACCTCCTGCACGGGCTGTCCCGGGACAGCTGGGAGAAGATACGCGACATGAAGGTGCTGGCCTGGGCGGAGCAGCAGATGGCCAAGGGAAAAGTCGGGCGGCTGGGCTTTTCCTTCCACGACGAGTACGCCGTCTTCAAGGAAATCGTCGACGCCTACGATAACTGGGTGCTGGCCCAGGTGCAGTACAACTACATGGACGTCAACGAGCAGGCCGGCCGCCGCGGCGTCGAGTACGCCGCCGGCAAGGGGCTGGCCATCGTCGTCATGGAGCCTCAGCGCGGCGGCAAGCTCAGCAAGGAGCCCCCGGCGCCGGTGGCCAAGGTGCTGGCCGAAGCCCCCGTCAAGCTCCCGCCGGTTGAGTGGGCCTGGCGCTGGATATGGAACCAGCCGGAAATCTCGGTGGCCTTAAGCGGCATGAGCACCATGGCGCAGGTCGTCCAGAACGTGGAACTCGCCGGCCGCTACGACGCCGGCAACCTCTCCGCCGACGAGCTCAAGCTCTACGATAAAATCCGCGAAGCCTACAACAGCCTCAGCCCCGTCCCCTGCACCAACTGCCGCTACTGCATGCCCTGCCCCAACAACGTGGAAATCCCCCGCATCTTTCAGATATATAACGACGCCACCATGTACGAGGATATACGCACCGGCCAGTTCATGTACAACGGGCCGTTCGGCTTCCGGCCCGACCAGCGCGCCGACAGCTGCGAGGAGTGCGGCGAGTGCCTGGAGAAGTGCCCCCAGAACATTGATATTCCGGAGTGGCTCAAGAAAATCCACGGCGAGCTCTACCAGGAGACCCCACCCGGCCCGCCCTAGAGTTTTATTGACCCCACCCCTTTACCCCATCTCGAAAATATCTATTCCCACCCGGCCGCCCTCGCGGCATCGGCGGCTTAGCCCGTAGATTTCCCCCACCCCCTTCTAGAACAACCACCCCCCTCAATGGTAGAATGAAGAAGAAATTTTCCGCAGCGGAGGGGAAAAATGAGCATTCTGGCCATCGTGGGCATCATTCTGGCCGTCATCAATCCCGTTATCGGCGGGGTGCTGGTCGGCTACCTGGTCTGGCGTACCGACCCGGACACCGGCTTCCAGATTATCCTGCTGGCGATTACCGTCTTCAGCCTGGGCGTCATCGCCTTCATCGTCTGGGCGTCCCGTAAAATACGGCGGCTGGAGCGTGCCGTCCGGGCGGTGGAGGGCAAGTCCTAGATGCCCCCACCCGCCAGAGTCCGCTTCGCCCCCAGCCCCACCGGGCGGCCCCACGTGGGCGGCATCCGCACGGCCATGTTCAACTGGCTGCTGGCGCGGCACACCGGCGGCCGGTTCATCCTGCGCATCGAGGATACCGATGTCGCCCGCAAGGTGGAGGGCGCCGTGGCGTACATCATGGAGGGGCTGCGCTGGCTGGGGATGGACTGGGACGAGGGGCCGGAGGTCGGCGGCGACTACGGGCCGTACTTTCAGTCGCAGCGTCTCCCGCTTTATCAGGAGGTCGCCGCCCGCCTGATTGCGCAGGGCGACGCCTACCCCTGCTACTGCTCGCCGGAGCGGCTGGAGGTGATGCGGCAGGAGCAAATCGCCAAGAAACAGCCCCCCGGCTACGACCGCTGCTGCCGCGACCTCAAGCCCGAGGAGCGGGCGGACAGAGAAGCAGCCGGCATCACGCCGGTGGTGCGCTTCAAGGTACCGCGACAGGGGACGATAAAATTCACCGACCTCATCTACGGCGAGGTCTCTTTCGAGCTGGCCAATCTCGACGACTTCGTCCTCCTCAAGAGCGACGGCTATCCCACCTACCACCTGGCCAACGTCGTCGACGACCACGCCATGAAAATCAGCCACGTCATCCGCGGGGAGGAGTGGCTTTCCAGCACCCCCCGCCACCTGCTCATCTACCGCGCCCTCGGCTATGAGCCGCCGCAGTACGTTCACCATTCCCTCATCGTCGGGCC
>DAOULO010000076.1:0-15581 GCA_034420195.1 Dehalococcoidales bacterium | reverse complement strand
TTCCGCCAGGCGCTGGCCAGGGAGACCGCCCTGGGGAAACAGGCCAAGGCCTACATGGAAAAGGGCCAGCTCGTCCCCGACGGGATTACCATCCAGATGGTACTGGAGCGGCTGGCCGAGCCGGACTGTCAAAAGGGGGCGATACTGGACGGCTTCCCCCGCAACCTGGGACAGGCCCGGGCGCTGGATGAAGCGCTTCAAGGCCAGGGTAAGGAGATAGATAAGGTAGTCTATATTAAGGTAGCGGAACCGGAGCTTTTAAGGAGGCTCAGCGGACGCTGGATTTGCCGCAACTGCCAGGCGCCCTACCACGAGACGGACTCGCCGCCGAAGGTAAAGGGCCGCTGCGACCGCTGCGGGGGCGAGCTTTACCAGCGCCCCGACGATAACGTAACGACAGTCAAGAAGCGGCTGGAGGTCTATTTTAAAGAGACGGCGCCCCTCATCGACTATTATCAGAAGGCCGGCAAGCTGCTGGAGATAGTCGGCGAAGGCACTGCCGACGGCGTCAACCGGAGGATTACCGCCGCCCTGCGCCAGGGTTGAGGGCGTATGGGCATCGTCATTAAATCGGAAAAGGAGATTGCCGCCATGCGGCGGGCCGGCCGGATTGTCGGCGAGATACTGGAGATACTGATACAACAGGTGAAACCGGGCATGAAGACAAGAGAGCTGGATAGCATCGCCGAGGAGGAGCTGAAAAAGCACGGCGCCCGGTCGTCGTTCAAGGGCTACCACGGCTTTCCGGCCAATCTCTGCACGTCCGTCAACGACGAAATTGTCCACGGTATCCCCGGCGACAGGACGCTCAAGGAGGGCGATATCGTCGCCCTGGACTTCGGCGCTATCTACGACGGCTTCCAGGGGGACGCCGCCGTGACCGTGCCGGTGGGCCGGGTCAGCCCGAGAGCCAGCCAGCTCATCGAGACCACGCGGGAGTGTCTCAGCGCCGGTATCGCCGCCGCTAAAGAAGGGGCCAACCTGGGGGACATCTCGGCGGCCATCCAGGACTATGCCGAGTCCCGCGGCTACGCCGTGGTGCGCGAGTATACCGGCCACGGCATCGGCCGCGAGATGCACGAAGACCCCCAGATACCCAACTGCACCGACCCGCCCTACGGGCTCAAGCCGGGGACGGGGCCGGTGCTGAAGAAAGGAATGACGCTGGCCCTGGAGCCGATGCTCAACGCCGGCGGCTGGCCGACCCGTGTCGCCGCCGACGGCTGGACGGTGCTTACCACCGACGGCGGGCTTTCGGCCCATTTTGAACACACGATAGCGATTAACGATAAAGAACCGGAGGTGCTGACCAGGGGAAGTGGCTAAGAAAGAGGCCATAGAGGTTGAGGGGACCGTCATTGAGGCCCTGCCCAATGCCATGTTCCGCGTCGAGCTTCCCAACGGGCATGAGGTACTGGCCCATATCTCGGGCAAGATAAGGATGCACTACATCCGGGTGCTGCCCGGCGATAAGGTGCTCATCGAGCTCTCCCCCTACGACCTCAGCCGCGGCCGCATCACCTACCGGCTCAAATAACAAGGACTAAGATTATGAAAGTCAAGGCTTCGGTCAAAGTCAGGTGCGAAAAATGCAAGGTCGTCAAACGGCGCGGGGTAATCCGCATTATCTGCGAAAACCCCAAGCACAAGCAGCGGCAGGGCTAACGCCGCAAGGAGGAATGATATGCCACGTGTCGCCGGAGTAGATATACCAGCCAACAAGCAGACCTGGGTCTCGCTGCAGTACATTTACGGCATCGGCCGGTCGCAGAGCCTAAAGATACTGGCACAGGCGGACATATCGCCGGAGGTGCCGGTGAAAGACCTCACCGACGACGAGGTCCAGAAGCTGCGCGAGATTATCGATAAGCAGCTCCGCGTGGAAGGCGAGCTCCGCAAGGAGATAAACTTTAACATCAAGCGGCTGGTTGAAATCGGCAGCTACCGCGGGCTCCGCCACCGCCACGGGCTGCCCGCGCACGGGCAGCGCACCCGCACCAACGCCCGCACCAAGCGCGGCCCGCGCCGCACCGTGGCCGGCCGCGGCCAGAAGCGCGGCATGACCAAGAAGTAGGAGGGGCGGTAGTACTAAAGGATGAGCCGAGGAAGCGGGGCGGGGTGGTAAACTAAGGGATAAGCAGTTGATGATGCGGGGTGGCTTGGGTGGGAATAGATAACCCCGACGGGGGAGGAACGGCAAACTTAGGGATAAGCAGTTGATGATACGGGGCGGTAGGGTGGGAATAGATAACCCCGCGGGGCGGGGTGGAAAACATAAAGCAACTAAGATAAACTAGTGACTCGTCAAGGAGGCAAGGGTGGCACAGAAAAAGAAACCAAAAGCCAGAAGGCGGGAACGCAAGGCCGTCACCGCCGGGCGGGCCTACGTCCAGTCCACCTTCAATAATACCCTGGTAACCCTCACCGACCCGCAGGGCAACGCCCTGGCCTGGGGCAGCTCCGGCTCGGCCGGATTCAAGGGCTCGCGCAAGGGCACGCCCTACGCCGCCCAGATGGCGGCCCGTGATGCCGCCCGCAAGGCCATGACGCACGGCCTGCGCCAGGTGGAGGTCTACGTCAAGGGGCCGGGCAGCGGCCGCGAGGCGGCCATCCGCTCTCTGCAGAGCTCCGGCCTTAGCATCACTGGCATCCGCGACGTCACCCCGCTTCCGCACGCCGGCTGCCGCCCGCCCAAGCGGAGACGAGTCTAAAAGGGGATAACAATGGCAAGATATACCGGAGCCGTCTGTCGTTTGTGCCGCCGCAGCGGCGAAAAGCTCTTCCTCAAGGGGAGCCGCTGCTTCACGCCCAAGTGCGCCATCGACAAGCGGCCCAAACCGCCGGGTCAGACCACCACGCGGCGGCGCCGCCGCTTCTCCGACCGCGCTCTGCAGCTCCGCGAGAAGCAGAAGGCCCGCTACAGCTACGGCACGCTGGAGCGGCAGTTCCGCAAGACCTTCGGCCTGGCCGAAAAGCAGGCCGGCATCACCGGCGAGAACCTGCTGGTGCTGCTGGAGCGGCGGCTGGATAACGTCGTTTACCGCCTGGGCTTCGCCGACTCGCGCGCCCAGGCCCGCCAGCTGGTACGCCACGGGCACATCCTGCTCAACGGGCGCAAGACCGATATTCCCTCCTGCCTGGTCAAGGAGGGCGATACCATCGCCTGGCGCGAGGGCAGTCAGAAGACGGAATATTACAAGCAGCTCCTGGCGGAAATCGAGTCCAAGCAAGTGCTGAACTGGCTGAGCCTGGACCGGGAGAATCTGACGGGGCAGGTGCTTTCGCTACCCACCCCCGAGGAAATCGACGCCAGGTTCGACGGGAAGGCGGTCATCGAGTACTACTCACGTTAGTTCCGGAGGCTGATTGGAGAGGTAAAAGGGTCTTACGACCGCGACGATAACTGAGTACTACTCACGAGGGTTGATAAGGAGGTTGCATTGGCTGGACTATTAGTCCCGAATATTGAATGTACCGAACAGGCGGAAAATTTCGCGCATTTCGTTGCCGAGCCGCTGGAGAACGGCTTTGGCATTACCCTGGGCAATTCGCTGCGCCGGGTGCTGCTGGGCTACCTGCCGGGGGCGGCGGTGACCCAGGTGAGGATTGAGGGCGTGCAGCACGAGTTCACCGTCATCCCCAACGCCAAGGAAGACGTCATGGAGTTCCTCCTCAACATCAAGGAGATGCGCCTTAAGCCCCTCTCCGACCGCGGCGGCACGCTGCTGCTGGAGGTGGAGGGCGAGGGGCGTATCTGCGCCGCCGACATCAAGCCGTCGGCCGACTTTGAGATTACCAATCCGGAACTCGGCCTGATTACCCTCAATAACCCCAAGTCCAAGCTCTACGTGGAGCTGGACGTGGAACTGGGCACGGGCTTCCGAGCCGCCGAATCAACCGACGGCACGCCGGTGGGCACCATCCCGGTGGACGCCATTTTCACCCCCATCCGCAAGGTCAATTATACCGTCGAGCCGACCCACATCGGGCGGGAGACCTCGCGCGAGCGTCTGGTACTGGATATCTGGACGGACGGCACCACCACGCCGGTGGACGCCATGAGCCGCGCCGCCGAGATATTAATCGAGCAGATCACCCCCTTCCAGGAGTACGTCAAGATTTCCCAGATGAAGGCCGAGGAGCGGCTCATCCGCATGGCCATCCCCGACGAAAAATACAACATGCCCGTGGAGCAGCTTGACCTCTCGGTGCGCACCATGAACTGCCTGCGCCGCTCCAACATCACCACCGTGGGCGAGCTCATCGGCAAGGGCACTAAGGAGCTCTTGAAGCTGCGCAACTTCGGGCAGAAGTCCTACCAGGAAATCGAAGACCGCCTGGCCCGCATCGGGCTCTCGCTGGAGCCGAAGGTCGAAGAGAACGCCGAAGAAGCCGAGGCAGAAGCGGAGACACCCGCGGCTGAAGCCGCCGAGGAAGCAACCGCCGAAGCCGCTGCCGAAGAAGCCACCGAGGCAAAGGCGCCGGAAGACACCGAAAAAGAGCCGGGAGAGCCACAGCCATGAGGCATAATATCGCCGGTCGCAAGCTGGGCAGGGTCAGCGGCCATCGCCGGGCGCTGTACCGCAACCTGGTGACCGACCTCCTGAAACACGAAAAGATAATCACCACCGAGCCCAAGGCCAAGGAGGTGCGGGGGCTGGCCGAGCGCATGATTACGCTGGGCAAGCAGAGCGGCCTGCCCGCCTACCGCCAGGCGCTGGCCTACGTGATGGATAAGAAAGTGACCGATAAAATCTTCGCCGAACTGGGCCCGCGTTACCAGGAGCGCCCCGGCGGCTACACGCGCATCATCAAGCTGGCACCCCGCCTCGGCGACGGCGCCCCCATGGTGCGGCTGGAGCTGGTCAAGTAGACCTGGCCGGGCCATGGTCGTACTGATGATAGAATACGACGGCACCGCCTACCACGGCTCCCAGTGGCAGGCCAACGCCCCGACAATACAGGGAGAGATGGAAAAGGCTTTGCAGCAACTAACCGGAGAAAAAATAAGGATTAAAGCGGCCGGCCGCACCGACGCCGGCGTCCACGCCCACAGGCAGGTCGTCGGCTTCGCGACGGCATCAAACTTGGAGCTTACGGCCTTCCGCGACGGGCTGAACCACTACCTGCCGCGGGATATCGCCGTGACGGCGGCCTACCGTGTTGCCGATGGCTTCGACGTGCGCCGGCGCGCCGTGAGCCGCGAGTACCGCTACACCATCCTCAACACCCCGGCGCGCTCGCCGCTGCGCGACGCCTACAGCTGGCGTGTCGCGGGCGAGCTGGACATCGCCGCCATGAAACGCGCCTGTGAGCATCTCATTGGCCGGCACGATTTTGCCTCTTTCGTCGCCTCCGCCGCGGCCGTTCGGGGCCAGCGGACGGAGCGGGAGGTATTTAAAGCGGAAATAACCCGGGACGGCGACATGATTTACTTTGACATCGTCGCCAACGCGTTCTTACCCCATCAGGTGCGCAACACCGTCGGCGCGCTGGTCAAAGTCGGGCAGGGAGCTATGACCCCCGACGAGTTCGGCGCGATGGTCGCCGCCGCTACACCAGGACTGGCCGGGCCGACGGCCCCGGCGGCGGGGCTCTGCCTGATGCGGGTGAACTACCCGAGTCCCTTTGAGGGAGAAGCCAGATGAAGACTTACAGCGCCCGACCGGCGGATATCCAGCGGGAGTGGCACCTCATTGACGCCGCCGATAAGACCCTGGGGCGGCTCGCCAGCCAGATAGCCCGGCTGCTCATGGGCAAGCACAAGCCCAGCTATACCCCCCACCTGGATGCCGGGGATTTCGTGGTGGTGATTAACGCCACCCGGTTCCGCGTCACCGGCAAAAAGCCCCGCCAGAAGCTCTATTACCGCCACTCGGGCTACCCCGGCGGCTTCAAGAGCATTACCCTGGAGAAAATGATGCAGGAACACCCCACGCGGGCCCTGGAGCACGCCATCTACGGCATGCTGCCCCACACCCGCCTGGGGAGCCAGATGAAAAAACGACTCAAGGTCTACGCCGGGGCGGAGCACCCCCACGCCGCGCAGTTCAAACCCGCCGCAGCCAAGGAAACCAAGTAAGAGGACAGAGATAACATGGAAAAACAGAGCTATTTTTACGGGACCGGCCGCCGCAAGGAGGCGGTGGCGCGCGTCCGGCTGATGCCGGGGAACGGTGCCATCATCGTCAACGGCTCACCTTTTGAGGAGCGCTTCCCCTCGCTGGAGCACCAGCGGGTCATCACCCAGCCCTTCATCGCCACCGAGGCCACCGGCCGCTATAACGCCGTTATCAAAGTGGAAGGCGGCGGCGTCTCCGGGCAGAGCGGGGCCATCGCCCACGGCATCTCCCGCGCCCTGGCCCGCGCCGACGAGCGCTTTAAGCCGGTGCTGCGCCAGAACGGCCTCCTCACGCGCGACGCCCGCACCAAGGAGCGCAAGAAGCCCGGCCTGCGCCGCGCTCGCAAGGCGCCGCAGTACACCAAGCGTTAAAACGACGGGAAATCTACAAGACAATCAAGCCGGAAGCACGGCAAAGCCGTGCTTCCGGTTATTTTTCTCCCCTACCCCTTCGCCAGCCTCTCCTTGAGATAGTCCACGGCGGGGATGGGCGTGGGGTCAATGCCGTTGAGAATCGCCAGGTAGTAGCTGGTGAAATCGCCCACCATCACCAGGCTCATCAGCCGCGCCAGGTCGCTCTCGCCCCGTGAGTCAACGTACTCGCAGGCCGCCCCGGCCTTGGCGAGAAGCTCGGCGGTGGCCGTGTAGCGGCGGCCGATGTGACCGCGGAGCGGGCCCGGCCGCAGCATGACCACCGTGATTTGCCGCGCGACTTCCGGCGGGAAGGTATAACCCGTGATGGCGTTGTGGTTGAGTTCCGGGAAGACCTCGTCAAAGGCCCAGGCCTTGGCGTTCTCGTTCAGCTGGGTCTTCCAGCGGTGCGCTGCCCCGGCGGCGATACCGGCGCCATAGACCACCGTCAGGCGGCCGTGGAGTTTCCGGGCGAGACGCTTGGCGGGATTGGACTTAAGCGACGACTTCTCGTCGAGCTCGGTTACCATTTTCTCCAGGAGCGCCGCCGTCTCCGCGACATCTTTCGATTTATCTTTTATCAAACCGAGCTTCGCCAGGATGCCGAGCATGGGAATGAGGCTGAAACCCAGGGCGGCGCGGGGCTGGGACGCGTAATCAATCTTGAAAACGGGGATGCTATTTTTCGCCGCCAGCTCCCCGAGTGTCCCGCCGGTGGTAACGACGAGTTTTTTCGCACCGGATTTCAAGGCCAGCGTGAAGGCCGAGAGGGTCTCCTCGGTGTTGCCCGAGTAGCTGGAGGCAATCACCAGGGTATTTTTATCAACGAAGGCGGGCAGGCCGTAGTCGCGGTGGACAATGATGGGGACTTTGATCTCGGCCTGTACCAAGTCTTGGAGCAAATCCCCGCCGATGGCCGAGCCGCCCATGCCGATGATAATGATTTTATCGATTTTGGCATAATCGGGGGGCAGCTGGAAGGCCGCGACCTGCTCCCAGGCCCGGCGTACTTGCGCCGGGAGGTCTTTGATATGCCCCAGCATGCCGGCGGGGTCATGTTTTGGGTATATCTTTACATCGTCAAGGTTTATTTTATTCATGTACCTCCCCGCCCCTTTCCATGTTATCTATTCCCACCCAGGCCCCGCCTACACTAAAGTTTCGGCGGGTAAACTACCCTCGGCATCAGCGGCTTAGCCCTTAGTTTACACCCCAGCCATCTCCCGGCCGATTTTGAGGAGCCGCTCGGCGCGCCGAGGGGAATCGGTCTCGGTGTAGATGCGCAGCAGGGGCTCGGTGCCGGAGAAGCGGACGAGCAGCCAGGTGTTATCGGCCAGGATGAAACGGTAGCCGTCGGTGGTGTCCCGCCGGAGCACGCGGACGCCGTCGAGCGTTGCCGGGGGATTTTTGCTCACCCGCGCGACGACAGCCGGTCGCTTTTCCTCCGGGAACTTTATGTCAATCCTCCGGTAGTGGTGCGGGCCTACCTTGTCGTAAAGATAGTCGATGAGCTGCGTTGGGGTCTTACCGGTGCTCACCATGAGGTCGAGGAAGAGGAGGCTGGACAGAATGCCGTCACGCTCGGCGACGTGCCCGCGGAAGCCGTAGCCGCCGCTCTCCTCCCCACCGATGAGGGCGTCCTCCTGCATCATTACGGGGGTGATGTACTTGAAGCCCACCGCCGTCTCACGGACGGGCACGCCGTAAAGCTCGCCGAGGCGGTCGGCCATAGAGGTGGCGTTGAGGCTCCTGACAATAAGGCCGCGCTCGCCGCGCACCTCCAGAAGATAGAGACAGAGCAGCGCGAAGACCTGGAGCTGGGTGACGAAGTTACCTTTCTCATCAATAACGCCCATGCGGTCGGCGTCGCCGTCGGTGGCCAGGCCCACAGCGGCCTTGTTCGCCTTGACGGCCGCGGCCAGCTCCGCCAGGTGGGGCATGATCGGCTCGGGGTGGAGGCCGGGGAAAGCGGGATTGGGCTGGCCGTGAATCTCGATGATTTGGTTATTGCCGCCTTCCAGCGCCCGGCGGAGATAGCCGGCCCCGTCGCCGTACATCGGGTCGATTACCAGCCTGAGACCGGCCTTTTGCAGCTTCTTCAAATCAACCAGGCGGGCAATTTGCTTAAAATAGACGGGCGCCAGGTCGGTAGCGACCACCAGTCCCTTTTTACGTGCCTCGTCCAGCGGTCGGCTCGCGTACCGGCCCGTCTTATAAGACGCATTGATATATTTCACCATCGCGGCGGTAATCTCGTCGGGGGCACTGGCGCCGTTGGCGTCCTTGTACTTAAAGCCGTTATACTCCGGCGGGTTGTGGCTGGCGGTGATGACGATGGCCCCGGCGGCCTTCTTGGCGACAACGCCGTAGCTAATGACGGGCGTGGGAGTGGGTGCGGGAGTGAGATAGACCTTGATGCCGTTACCGGCGATGACCTCCGCGGCGGCGGCGGCGAAGGCATCCGAGGCGAAGCGGGTATCGTAGCCGATGACCAGCCCCCGCCCCGTCAGCCCCTCCTGCTTGAGGTAGTCGGCGACGCCCTGGGCGCAGTGACGGACATTCTCAAAGGTAAAATCTTCGGCGGTGACGGCCCGCCAGCCATCCGTGCCGAACTTTATGGGATTTGGTTTTTTCACTCTACCCCTTTATTCTTCTCCCATGTCATTCCCGCGAAAGCGGGAATCCAGCCTTCCCCACCGCCTCAGTGTTATCTATTCCCACCCAGGCCACCCTCGCGGCATCAACTGCTTAGCCCGTAGTTTACATCCAACCACCTCACAAGGAATTTATTAAGATAGAAAAGTATATCTATTAATCCATCAAATGGTTTTTATAAAATTCTAATTCTCTTAAACACTGTGGACATATAATCCTATCACCAGTTTTCATTCGTACAGGGAAATAATAAACAGCTTTACAATTATCATGTATACATTGAATTTCTGTATTTTCGTCAAAGATAACAGTCCGTGCTCCTTTTACATATTCGTCTAAGTTTTCTACCAGAAAGTCAAATGCTTCTCTATGTCGAGGGCTCACTGTGACATAATGGCTTAAATAAGGTACCGGGAAATTTATACGCACATCATCACAAATAACCCATACATCTATTCCCCTATCACAAGCAACCCCTATTTCATAGGCAATCCAATTCTGGGTATATGACCACGAGGAATCATATGAATTTTGATAATTTACTAATTCTTTACCAATCAATAAAAATAATGCTTTTGATTTCCTTATAGCGTCTCTTATAGTTTGCCAAGCAGGAAACTTAAGCGTCTCAAATTCAGAACGGAAAGCTTTAATCCCAACTCGTGCACAAGCCCTATCAAAAACATCGCAAAATTCTACATCTTTTTGCGTATGCGAAACAAAGACCTGAATAGTCATACCCCCTACTTCCCCAGCCCCTCTTTCCTCAAAATCTCCGCCCTGTCCGTCCGCTCCCAGGGCAGGTCTAAGTCCGTCCGGCCAAAGTGCCCGTAGACGGCGGTAGGGCGGTAGATGGGGCGGCGCAGGTTGAAGTACTCGATGATGGCGGCGGGGCGCAGGTCGAAGTGCTCCAGCACCAGCGCCTTAATCTTGGCGTTATCAACTTTGTTGGTGCCGAAGGCCTCCACGGAGACGGAGAGGGGGCGCGCCTTGCCGATGACGTAGGCCACCTGGAGCTCCAACCGGTCGGCCAGACCGGCGGCGACGAGATTCTTGGCGACGTAGCGCGCCATGTAGGAGGCCGAGCGGTCGACCTTAGTGCAGTCCTTGCCGGAGAAGGCCCCCCCGCCGTGGCGGGCGGCCCCGCCGTAGGTATCGACGATAATTTTGCGGCCGGTGAAGCCGGTATCGGAGACCGGCCCACCGATGACGAAGCGGCCGGTGCCGTTGACGTAATAACGGGTGTCCTTATCAATGAGCTTGGCCGGAACGACCTCGCCGATGACGTGTTTTATGACGTCTTTCTCAATCTGAGCCAAAGTAACATCCTCGTCGTGCTGGGCCCCGATGACGACGTTGACGATGCGTTTGGGCACGCCCCTGGCGTACTCCACGGTTACCTGCGACTTGCCGTCGGGGCGGAGGTAGCCGAGCGTGCCGTCCTTCCTCACGGCGGCCAGCCTCCGGCAGAGCTTGTGTGCCAGCGCGATGGGCAGGGGCATCAGCTCCGGGGTCTCGTTGCAGGCGAAACCCACCATCATGCCCTGGTCGCCAGCGCCGAGTTTATCCAGCTTATCCCCGCCGTCACCTTTGGCCTCCAGTGATTTACTGACGCCCATATCAATATCGCCGCTTTGCTCCTTGATGGAAACCATCACCCCGCACGACCGGTAGTCGAAGCCGTACTCCGGCTTGGTATAGCCGATATCGCGGACGACCTCCCGGACGATGTGGGGGACGTCCACGTAGCACTTGGTGGTAACCTCCCCCATGACGATAACCAGGCCGATGGTGGTGGCCACCTCGCAGGCCACCCGGCCCTGGGGGTCTTCCTTCATGATGGCGTCCAGGATGGCGTCGGAAATCTGGTCGCACATCTTGTCGGGGTGACCCTCGGTCACCGACTCCGACGTTATGAGGTAGTTGGGCGAGGTGGTAAAGCTATTGGACATGTTAACCTCCGCGGTATTAACTCAAAGGTCAAAGCTCAAAGCTCAAAACCATAGCTTAAAGCTAACCTTTGACTTTTGACTTTTAAGTTTTGAGCTAAGTCCCTTCCTGCCAGCTGGCCAGGTACTTGGCCTGCGCGGCGGTGAGCTTATCGATGGCCACGCCCATTGCCGCCAGCTTGAGGCGGGCCACTTCTTTATCTATCTCTTCGGGCACCGGGTGCACTTTCACTTCCAGTTTGCCCTTATTTTTTACCAGGTACTCGGCACAGAGGGCCTGGTTGGCGAAGCTCATGTCCATGACGCTGGCCGGGTGCCCCTCGGCCGCCGCCAGGTTGATGAGCCGCCCCTCCCCCAGCAGGTAGAGGCAGCGCCCGTCGGCAAGTTTATACTCTTCCACGTAGGTGCGGATGGTGCGCTTGCTCTTGGACATCTTCTCCAGTGCCGGGATGTTTATCTCGGCGTTGAAATGGCCACTGTTGGCCAAGATGGCGCCGTCCTTCATCACCCGGAAGTGGGCGGCGTCGATGACATTCTTATCGCCGGTGACGGTGATGAAGATATCGCCGATTCGGGCGGCTTCTAGGAGCGGCATTACCTGGTAGCCCTCCATGACCGCCTCCAGCGCCCGCACCGGCTCCACCTCGACGACGATGACATGCGCCCCCAGCCCGCGCGCCCGCAGGCTGACGCCCCGCCCGACCCAGCCGTAGCCGCAGACGACCACTTTCTTGCCCGCCCAGAGGATATTGGTGGCGCGGGTGATGCCGTCGATGGTACTCTGGCCGCTGCCGTAACGGTTATCGAAGAGATGCTTGGTCCGGGCGTCGTTGACGGCCAGCATCGGGTAGCGCAACTTGCCGTCGCGCTCCATGCTGCGCAGGCGGATGATGCCGGTGGTGGTCTCCTCGGAGCCGCCGATGACCCCGGGAACCAAATCGCGGCGCCTGGTGTGAATGGTGGTCACCAGGTCGGCGCCGTCATCGATGGTGATTTGCGGCTGGCTCGCCAGGGCGGCCTCGATGTGGCGGTAGTAGGTCTTATCATCCTCGCCCTTGATGGCGTAAGTCGGGATGCCCGCCTCGACCAGGGCCGCGGCCACGTCGTCCTGGGTGGAGAGGGGATTGGAGGCGCAGAGCACGACAGCGGCGCCCCCGGCCTGCAGCGTCAGGGCCAGGTTGGCTGTCTCGGTAGTGATGTGCAGGCAGCCGGCGATGCGGACGCCCTTGAGGGGTTTTTCTTTAGCAAATCTCTTCCGTATCAGGCCGACCACCGGCATCTCGCGGTAGGCCCAGGCGATGCGGCTACGTCCCTCCTCGGCGAGGGTAATATCTTTAATGTCATAATCAGACATATTATCAACTCCTTCAGGCGATACGCCAGTCCCGGTAGCCCTGCCGGATAACCTCTCCGTACTCCAGTGAGGGCGCCGTTTCCTCCAGCTGCCCCGCCTTGATATAGGTCACCGCCTCGTGCGGCTCGTTGTCCTCGTCAAAAACGGTCACCGGCAGCCGCGTGTAGCTGGTTTCATGGCTATCCAGCTTCCTGAGGCAGGCCTCGCTGACCTCGTAGATGGCGCCACGCACCTTTTCCCCCCGCGCCGACCGGATGGTGGCCTTGCCGCCGCGCCACTCCCGCGACCAGCCGCTGAAGATGACCCGGTAGTTAGGTAAGGTCGCCACGAACTTGGGCTTGCTGTCCGGGCAGAGCCCCCGCAGCCGCGCTTTACTCAGATTGGCGGCGTAAGCAAAATAGTACACGCTCACCTCGGCTTATCGTTTTCCCAACTTTTCATCTCCCCCACGGGGAGACCGCGCTAGTGCTGTCAGCAGCCGGGCTGGCCGGGATGCCCGCAGCAGCCCTGGCGCTTCCAGAGCTTGATGAAGTTGTTGCGGAAGACAAGGTACAGCTTCTTATGCAGCGGCAGCGGCGCCGCCATGTTGGTAAAGAAGGCCGGCATACGGGGCATCATTCCATCCTCGGGCGCTAGCTTTGGTTAGATTATAGTACATCTGCAACTCTGGGGAAAGATTAGCTTGCAACTGAGATATACGGTTTGTACAATCATCCTCTCCCCTTCACCTCACCCCACCCGTAGATGTTATTTCCCACCCTGCCCACCCCGGGGCATTTACGGCCTTATCCCCGTGATTTTACCCCCCCCACCAGGGGGCAAAGGGGTGGCAGACTACGAGATAAGCGGCGGATGCCGCGAGGGTGGCCCGCCTCCCGAAGTCTCGTACGGAGGGCAGGCTAGGGTGGGAATAGATAACACCGATGGGGCGGGGACTATTTAAGCCCGTATTTCTTGGCCAGCGCCTCCAGCCCCGGCATGGCCAGCTCCAGGGTGCGGTCGTCCACGCAGTAGACCAGCCGGAAGTACCCCGGCGTGCCGAAGGCCACCCCCGGCACGGTGAGCACGTGGTGCTCCTGCTGCAATTCGTGGATAAAGGCCACGTCATCGGCGATGGGGCACTTGGGGAAGATGTAAAAGGCCCCCTGCGGCTTGTTGACCGTATAGCCGAAGCGCGCCAGGTTCTCGTAGATGTAGTCGCGGTGACGCTGGTACTCGGAGACGGGAATGGTCACGTCCTGCAGACTACGCACCACGTTCTGCATGAAGGCCGGGGCGTTGATGAAACCGAGGACCCGCGTGCAGAAGGTGAGGCCGGTCATCATCTCGTCGTGGTGCTCGGCCTCGGGGTGGAGGGCCACGTAGCCGATACGCTCGCCGGCGATGGAGAGGTCTTTGGAGTGCGAGGTGGCGATGATGGCGTGCCGGTGGAAGTTAAGCGGCGAGGGGTATTTTAAGCCATCGTAGATGATTTTCTTGTAAGGCTCGTCGGAGACGATGAAGATTTCCGTGCCGTACTCGGCCTCTTTCTGGCGTAAGATATCCCCGATTTTGGTCATCAGCTCGGCCCCGTAGACGACCCCGGTGGGATTGTTGGGCGAGTCGATTAAGAGCGCCTTCGTCCGCGGGCCGATGGCCGCCGCCAGCTTGTCGAGGCGCGGCAGGAAGCCCTCGTCGGTCTCGACGACCTTGACGACGCCGTCGTGGTTTTCCACGTAGTTGAAATAGTCCACGAACCAGGGCAGGAAGACGATAACCTCGTCGCCGGGGTCGAGGATGGTCTTTAAAGCCACGTTGATGGCCCCGGCCGCCCCCACCGCCATGATGACGTCTTTCTCCGTCATCTTAATGCCGGTCTCTTTGGTGAGCTGGGCGGCCACGGCGGCGCGCGTCTCCGGATAGCCGGCGTTTTCCATGTAGCCGTGCATCCCCGGGAAAGGGTTATCCGCCAGACGCTTTATCTCGCGCTTGAACTCGGGCGGGGGCTCCATGATAGGGTTACCCAGCGAGAGGTCGTAGACGTTTTCGGTACCAAACTTCTTCTTCATGGCGATGCCCTCTTCGAACATCCGCCGTATCCACGACCCCTTCTCCATCCCCCGCTTAACTCTGGCCGATACGGACACCTTCGATTTCCTTTCTGCCCATCTCGAAAGCGGTGAGGTTGATTTCCCTTATTTTCTCCGGCAGGCGCCGGGCGATGCTCTCGCGCCAGGTGGCCTCGGGGAACGGCGCGAAACAGGAGCAACACCCCAGCATAAAGATATTGAGGGTGCGCACGTTACCCAGCCCGGCGGCGCATTTACTGCCGGGCACAAAATAGACCTCGTTATGCTGCCGGTTCAGGGCGGCGGCAATCCCCTCGCGGGCGGGGTAGTCCTCCTGCCCCAGCGAGACCGAAAGGGGCGGCTGCTCGTAATCGTTGACGATGGCCACGCCGCCGTCGCGCAGGTAGTGGCCCCAGCGCGCCGCCTCCAGCTTTTCGAAGGCCAGGATTAAGTCCACGCCGCCGTCTTTAATCAGCGGCGACCAGACCTTGGCGGCCAGGCGCACGTGGCTGACGACACTGCCGCCACGCTGGGCCATGCCCAGCGTATCGGTCTTCTTGACGTCATAGCCGGCGGCCAGGGCCGTCTCGCCGATGACATCGCTGGCCAGCACCACTCCCTGCCCACCCACGCCGGTGACGAGGATATCCATCTTTTGCATCTTAGCGTCGGTCATGGCTCTACCCCGATGGCCTGCTGCGGGCAGAGCTGCTCGCAGATAGTGCAGATATCCCCGGCACATAAGGTCGGCTCGATGCAGAGCTGGCCGTCCTGCCGCTGGATGGCCGAGCAACCCAGCCCCAGGCAGTAGCCGCAGTCAACGCACTTCTCCAAATCGATGACGCGGGGGTTGGTACGCTTTCGCACCCGCACGGCGCAGTTACCCCGCACGACGATGACCGAGACCTCCTCGCGGTTAAGCGAGTCCCGCACGCCATTGCGCAGCTCCTTGATATTAAAGGCGTCGATGACCTTGACATCCTTCACGCCGATGCCCCGCGCCAGCGCCTCGATGTCCACGGCGGTGGTCGGCTCGCCCCGGG